>NZ_JBJQJP010000088.1:0-506 GCF_046487365.1 Escherichia sp. WS1451 | reverse complement strand
TTTGCGTATGACCGCAGCGGCTGGCTGACGGCAGAGCACAGCGTGCACGGCAGCATAAAATATCAGCGTGACGCCCTGGGCAATCCCACCGACATCACGTTACCGGACGGGCAGCACCTCAGCCATCTTTACTACGGCAGCGGGCATCTGCTCCAGACGGCACTGGACGGTATCACGGTCAGTGAATATGAGCGTGACAGTCTGCACCGTCAGGTGATACGCACGCAGGGAGCGCTGACGACGTTCAGCGGCTACAACGCCGACAACCGGTTAAGCTGGCAGCGCAGCCTGCCAGGTGGCAGCCAGAATCCACAGCAGACAGCCACACCCCCGTCACACAGCGACAGCGTGACAGCGCGGGACTATATCTGGAATGCAGACGGTGAAGTCGGCGGCATCAATGACAAACTGCGCGGTTGCCTGGTGTTCAGCTATGACCGCAGCGGCTGGCTGACCAGCCGCACGGGTCAGATGTACGACCATGACCATTATTATTACGACAAAGC
>NZ_JBJQJP010000087.1:0-526 GCF_046487365.1 Escherichia sp. WS1451 | reverse complement strand
TGAACTGAACCCCAAAACCTGGACAGTTTCAGTTAACCGGCTTTTTGATACTCAGTCCGGTATTCTACCGGGCTGAGTCCCCCAAGACTGAGTTTTATTCTTTTTTGATTCCAGTAAGTTATGTATTCGTTAACGGCATTTTCCAGCTCTTCTACACTTCTGTAGTCCCGGCGATAGTACATTTCTTCTTTCAGGTGACCAAAGAAATTCTCCATTACCGCATTATCAAGACAGTTGCCCTTGCGCGACATGCTCTGCACTAACCCTTTGTCTGCCAGGGCAGACTGATAACTTTTTATCCGGTAATGCCACCCTTGATCACTGTGGAGCAGCGGTTTTTCTCCTTCTGCAAGGCTTTCCAGCCCCTTATTTAACATGCGCTTCACCAGCTCCTCTGTAGGCCTGCTGGCAGTTTCCCACGCCACGATTTCCCCGTTAAACAAATCAAGTATCGGGGACAGGTACAGTTTTTGTCCGCCAGCCCTGAATTCGGTGATATCTGTCACCCATTTCTCACAGGGAGCTT
>NZ_JBJQJP010000086.1:0-529 GCF_046487365.1 Escherichia sp. WS1451 | reverse complement strand
AAAAAATTGGCGCAGGTGATAGCCAAATTGTTACCGCTTCAGCTACTGCGTGGCGTTGGCCTGGAGCAACGGCAACATGTCCATCTGGCAAGAAAGTCATTGGTGGAGGCGGTCAATGCAGATCAAATACCGGATTTATATGGCTCACGCGTTCCATGCCTTCAGGCAACAATGCATGGACTGCCAGTTGCGACACGACCGAAGATCAAAATGGTTCAATTACAGTTTACGCCATTTGCCAGTGACGATACTTATCACTGGCAAACCACGATGTAACTACATTTCCCCGACAGGTCAGTTCGGTGAGTACCGCCATAAAAGTTGTATTCGTCATAGAAGCCGCATTTCACAATTCGATTGGCATCATAGGTTGCAACTGACCCCGCAAAATAATTCGGCTTCCACCCGTGCGGATTTTCTGCATTACTGACACTCCAGGTACACTGGCTGGCAGAAAAACCAGATGGCAATGGGATCTGTTGTCCATTTGCTATTTTTCCTGTCAGAACAGTGCTACCTGATGCCCTTC
>NZ_JBJQJP010000085.1:0-538 GCF_046487365.1 Escherichia sp. WS1451 | reverse complement strand
CTGGCTTTTCCCGCCTCAGATTGAAGGTTACATCCTCACCGGCTCTGGCGACACATGGATCAACAGCAAACCTGCCGCGCGGGCCGCGGCGACTGCGGCATCGCGGCAGGATATTGAGGCGCAGGAAGCTCAGGCGAAGACGGAACAGGAAGAAGCGCAGCGTCAGGAGGATGCCAGAACGTTCCTGGATGTGGCCGGGGAATATCTGGAAATGGCGGGGGCCATAGCCCTGGCGGTTAACCCGGTGACAGGGCCTGTGCTGATGTCCCGGGCGCTGCACGACCAGCTCAGTACGGAAGAAGGGCGTTCTGAAATGGTGGATGGCGTGACACATTTTGTGTCGGAACTATGGCAGCCCACCGTGGCCAGTGCGGCCCCGGGCTCCACCCCGACCCCTGACGATAAAATCGACTGCCATAAACATCCCTCCTCACTGACGCAGTTTCTCGCACAAAAAAAAGCCGCCTTTCTGGATGACCCCCTGGGAACGGCCCTTAACCTGCTGAGTCCGGACGGTATGCTGGAAACCGCCTTTCAG
>NZ_JBJQJP010000084.1:0-566 GCF_046487365.1 Escherichia sp. WS1451 | reverse complement strand
TATCACTTAAATAAGTGATAGTCTTAATACTAGTTTTTAGACTAGTCATTGGAGAACAGATGATTGATGTCTTAGGGCCGGAGAAACGCAGACGGCGTACCACACAGGAAAAGATCGCAATTGTTCAGCAGAGCTTTGAACCGGGGATGACGGTCTCCCTCGTTGCCCGGCAACATGGTGTAGCAGCCAGCCAGTTATTTCTCTGGCGTAAGCAATACCAGGAAGGAAGTCTTACTGCTGTCGCCGCCGGAGAACAGGTTGTTCCTGCCTCTGAACTTGCTGCCGCCATGAAGCAGATTAAAGAACTCCAGCGCCTGCTCGGCAAGAAAACGATGGAAAATGAACTCCTCAAAGAAGCCGTTGAATATGGACGGGCAAAAAAGTGGATAGCGCACGCGCCCTTATTGCCCGGGGATGGGGAGTAAGCTTAGTCAGCCGTTGTCTCCGGGTGTCGCGTGCGCAGTTGCACGTCATTCTCAGACGAACCGATGACTGGATGGATGGCCGCCGCAGTCGTCACACTGATGATACGGATGTGCTTCTCCGTATACACCATGTTATCGGAG
>NZ_JBJQJP010000083.1:0-567 GCF_046487365.1 Escherichia sp. WS1451 | reverse complement strand
GTAATGCCGATCAGTTAAGGATCAGTTGACCGATCCAGTGGCTGTGTAAGAATCCGGAAACGCTCACTTGTTTCCGGATTTTTTTATGCACATTGGACAGGCTCTTGATCTGGTATCCCGTTACGATTCTCTGCGTAACCCACTGACTTCTCTGGGGGATTACCTCGACCCCGAACTCATCTCTCGTTGCCTTGCCGAATCAGGTTCTGTAACGCTACGCAAGCGCCGTCTTCCCCTCGAAATGATGGTCTGGTGTATTGTTGGCATGGCGCTTGAGCGTAAAGAACCTCTTCACCAGATTGTGAATCGCCTGGACATCATGCTGCCGGGCAATCGCCCCTTCGTTGCCCCCAGTGCCGTTATTCAGGCCCGCCAGCGCCTGGGAAGTGAGGCTGTCCGCCGCGTGTTCACGAAAACAGCGCAGCTCTGGCATAACGCCACGCCGCATCCGCACTGGTGCGGCCTGACCCTGCTGGCCATCGATGGTGTGTTCTGGCGCACACCGGATACACCAGAGAACGATGCAGCCTTCCCCCGCCAGACACATGCCGGGAACCCGGCGCTCTA
>NZ_JBJQJP010000082.1:0-592 GCF_046487365.1 Escherichia sp. WS1451 | reverse complement strand
AAATACAGAGCCAGTTTCTCCGGGGTAACGAGCAGGTGTACCAGTGTCAGGTGGCATTTGTATTGCCGGGTGAGCGGGTCATGATGGCCTTCACCTACGCCCGAACCACACCGCTGACCCCGGCAGATATGACGCGCTGGGCTGAAATTAAAAAGAATCTGCGCTTCAGGATGCGGCAGGAAGCCGGGACGAATTAATCACACAGGGAACGGGACATGGAAGAGGCATTCTGGGCGGCAAGGCAGGGTGATGCCCTGCTGCATACGTCGTTTATGGCAGATGTGCTGGGGGCAGTTGTAGAGGTTGCCGCCACAGCCCTGGTGGATGTTCTGGTTGTCGGAACCATGGCGGCGCTGGGCGGAGTTGAAGTGGCAACGCTGGGCTGCTCAACCATTTTAGCGATCGGTATAGCAACAGCGGTATTTATGTCGTATCAGGGCTGGAATGACCGAATCAGTAGGGAAAGTGAGCAACTGGCGAACTGGCTTTTCCCGCCTCAGATTGAAGGTTACATCCTCACCGGCTCTGGCGACACATGGATCAACAGCAAACCTGCCGCGCGGGCCGCGGCGACTGCGGCATCGCGGCAGGA
>NZ_JBJQJP010000081.1:0-603 GCF_046487365.1 Escherichia sp. WS1451 | reverse complement strand
CGTGCCAATCCGGTGTGTGGAGAACTTCCGGTTCCTCTAACGGTAGTTACAGTAATCTTGGATCACACAGAGGATCATTTACTGGTCGCAATACAGGAAGTGGTACGCTGTTTGTTTACGCCTCTGGAGGGAATGGTGGTTCCGCCGGGGGAGATTGCGCTAACACATCCAGATTGCAGGGATACGTTGCAGGGGCATTGATTAGCACAAATGCGAGCAACAACCCATCTTATGGGAAGACAGCATTCATCTCTTTTGCTGTCCCTGCTGGCGCAACTTATCAGATCACCTCTTATCCGGCCCAAAACTACTCTTGTGGCTCAGGGGTATTTTCAGTATTTGGATACCAAACTTAATTGAGAGTTACACAGGACGCAATACAACCTGTCTTGTGCTCGTATTTGTACCATTTTCGTGAACCAGATGGACTCTCGACTACCTGGCAGTAATGAGAATCCTCAGCATTTCCCATTCTGGCAATGGCACAAAAGTCAAATTGCCCCAAGTAACCAGTGCTGGAAAGTTGAGTAATCTTGAGCTTTCCACCTAATGCCCTCCACACACCGGATTGGCACTGGCCTCCGTGCCAATCCGGTACGTGGA
>NZ_JBJQJP010000080.1:0-619 GCF_046487365.1 Escherichia sp. WS1451 | reverse complement strand
TATCACCTTACCGACGCTTATCGCAGATTAGCACGTCCTTCATCGCCTCTGACTGCCAGGGCATCCACCGTGTACGCTTAGTCGCTTAACCTCACAACCCGAAGATGTTTCACTTCAGAGTTGCGAAAATTTGAGAGACTCACGAACAACTTTCATTGTTCAGTGTTTCAATTTTCAGCTTGATCCAGATTTTTAAAGAGCAAAACTTCGCAGTGAACCTTTGCAGGTACACTCTGAAGTATTTTTTATTTAATCACTACAGAGATGGTGGAGCTATGCGGGATCGAACCGCAGACCTCCTGCGTGCAAAGCAGGCGCTCTCCCAGCTGAGCTATAGCCCCATAACATGTAGTTAAAACCTCTTCAAATTTGCGGTGCAAATTTGGTAGGCCTGAGTGGACTTGAACCACCGACCTCACCCTTATCAGGGGTGCGCTCTAACCACCTGAGCTACAAGCCTGTAGAGGTTTTACTGCTCATTTTCATCAGACAATCTGTGTGAGCACTGCAAAGTACGCTTCTTTAAGGTAAGGAGGTGATCCAACCGCAGGTTCCCCTACGGTTACCTTGTTACGACTTCACCCCAGTCATGAATCACAAAGTGGTAAGCGCCCTCCCG
>NZ_JBJQJP010000079.1:0-622 GCF_046487365.1 Escherichia sp. WS1451 | reverse complement strand
CAGAATGATGTCACGCTGAAAATGCCGGCCTTTGAATGGGTTCATGTGCAGCTCCATCAGCAAAAGGGGATGATAAGTTTATCACCACCGACTATTTGCAACAGTGCCACTGATCCGTTCTCAAGTATTGATACAGGGTTTCGCGACTGATTCCGAATTCACGAGCAAGCTTGGTCTTTTGCTCGCCAGCCTCGACACGTTGGCGCAGTTCGGCAATACGCTCAGACGACAGGGATTTCTTCCTGCCACGGTAAGCCCCGCGTTGCTTGGCGAGCGCAATACCCTCGCGCTGACGCTCGCGGATCAGGGCGCGCTCGAACTCGGCGAACGCGCCCATCACCGAGAGCATCAGGTTCGCCATCGGAGAGTCTTCGCCAGTAAAACTGAGGTGTTCCTTGACGAATTCGATATGCACGCCGCGTTGTGTCAGCGTTTGCACGATCCGGCGCAAATCATCGAGATTGCGCGCCAGGCGATCCATGCTATGCACCACCACGGTGTCGCCGGTGCGGGCGAAGCTTATCAGCGCTTCCAGTTGCGGACGCTTGACATCCTTGCCGGATGCCTTGTCGCTAAAAGCGCGATCAACCTTGACGCCTTCCAGTTGCCGTTCCGGGTTCTG
>NZ_JBJQJP010000078.1:0-686 GCF_046487365.1 Escherichia sp. WS1451 | reverse complement strand
ACCCCATCAATTAACCTTCCGGCACCGGGCAGGCGTCACACCGTATACGTCCACTTTCGTGTTTGCACAGTGCTGTGTTTTTAATAAACAGTTGCAGCCAGCTGGTATCTTCGACTGATTTCAGCTCCACGAGCAAGTCGCTTCACCTACATATCAGCGTGCCTTCTCCCGAAGTTACGGCACCATTTTGCCTAGTTCCTTCACCCGAGTTCTCTCAAGCGCCTTGGTATTCTCTACCTGACCACCTGTGTCGGTTTGGGGTACGATTTGATGTTACCTGATGCTTAGAGGCTTTTCCTGGAAGCAGGGCATTTGTTGCTTCAGCACCGTAGTGCCTCGTCATCACGCCTCAGCCTTGATTTTCCGGATTTGCCTGGAAAACCAGCCTACACGCTTAAACCGGGACAACCGTCGCCCGGCCAACATAGCCTTCTCCGTCCCCCCTTCGCAGTAACACCAAGTACAGGAATATTAACCTGTTTCCCATCGACTACGCCTTTCGGCCTCGCCTTAGGGGTCGACTCACCCTGCCCCGATTAACGTTGGACAGGAACCCTTGGTCTTCCGGCGAGCGGGCTTTTCACCCGCTTTATCGTTACTTATGTCAGCATTCGCACTTCTGATACCTCCAGCATACCTCACAGTACACCTTCACAGGCTTACAGAACGCTCCCCTACCCAACAAC
>NZ_JBJQJP010000077.1:0-711 GCF_046487365.1 Escherichia sp. WS1451 | reverse complement strand
GAGGCCAAGCGATCTTCTTCTTGTCCAAGATAAGCCTGTCTAGCTTCAAGTATGACGGGCTGATACTGGGCCGGCAGGCGCTCCATTGCCCAGTCGGCAGCGACATCCTTCGGCGCGATTTTGCCGGTTACTGCGCTGTACCAAATGCGGGACAACGTAAGCACTACATTTCGCTCATCGCCAGCCCAGTCGGGCGGCGAGTTCCATAGCGTTAAGGTTTCATTTAGCGCCTCAAATAGATCCTGTTCAGGAACCGGATCAAAGAGTTCCTCCGCCGCTGGACCTACCAAGGCAACGCTATGTTCTCTTGCTTTTGTCAGCAAGATAGCCAGATCAATGTCGATCGTGGCTGGCTCGAAGATACCTGCAAGAATGTCATTGCGCTGCCATTCTCCAAATTGCAGTTCGCGCTTAGCTGGATAACGCCACGGAATGATGTCGTCGTGCACAACAATGGTGACTTCTACAGCGCGGAGAATCTCGCTCTCTCCAGGGGAAGCCGAAGTTTCCAAAAGGTCGTTGATCAAAGCTCGCCGCGTTGTTTCATCAAGCCTTACGGTCACCGTAACCAGCAAATCAATATCACTGTGTGGCTTCAGGCCGCCATCCACTGCGGAGCCGTACAAATGTACGGCCAGCAACGTCGGTTCGAGATGGCGCTCGATGACGCCAACTACCTCTGATAGTTGAGTCGATACTTCGGCGATCACC
>NZ_JBJQJP010000076.1:0-786 GCF_046487365.1 Escherichia sp. WS1451 | reverse complement strand
CAAAATGTCAGGGAAGACTCTATGACCTTCAACGAGATATGTCAATAAATTCAAAATTCAATCCTATCCTGACGCAATTTACACATGGCATCTGACATCAGGTTAGGGTATGCCTCAACCTGACGGCGGCGAATCACAAGCGTCCGGTTTGACGCTGGTTTCGGTCGCAGTGCTGGCCCGCGCCTGGAAGCGCTGATAGCACTCCAGCCCGCAGAAATGCTCCACGTACTCGGCCCCTTCCGGCGTGAAGGCGGCATCGAGCGGGATTTCCTTGCAGCACACGCAGCAACTGGTGCTCGGTTCATTGGCGTTCATGGTGGTGTTCCTCCATTGGTTGACGAAGCCGACGAAGGCCGCCGCCGGCATCGGCCTGGCGAACAGGAAACCCTGCACCGTGTCGCAACCCGCCTGCCGCAACCACGCAAGGCAGTCGGGTGTTTCCACACCCTCGGCTACCACCTCCATTGTCGTTTTCAGAAGACGGCTGCACTGAACGTCAGAAGCCGACTGCACTATAGCAGCGGAGGGGTTGGATCCATCAGGCAACGACGGGCTGCTGCCGGCCATCAGCGGACGCAGGGAGGACTTTCCGCAACCGGCCGTTCGATGCGGCACCGATGGCCTTCGCGCAGGGGTAGTGAATCCGCCAGGATTGACTTGCGCTGCCCTACCTCTCACTAGTGAGGGGCGGCAGCGCATCAAGCGGTGAGCGCACTCCGGCACCGCCAACTTTCAGCACAT
Organism: Escherichia sp. WS1451; assembly: GCF_046487365.1. Classification (NCBI taxonomy): domain Bacteria; kingdom Pseudomonadati; phylum Pseudomonadota; class Gammaproteobacteria; order Enterobacterales; family Enterobacteriaceae; genus Escherichia; species Escherichia sp. WS1451. The sequence continues at coordinate 45 of NZ_JBJQJP010000076.1, read as the reverse complement.
GCGTGTAAATCATCGTCGTAGAGACGTCGGAATGGCCGAGCAGAT
>NZ_JBJQJP010000075.1:0-820 GCF_046487365.1 Escherichia sp. WS1451 | reverse complement strand
GGCACTGTTGCAAATAGTCGGTGGTGATAAACTTATCATCCCCTTTTGCTGATGGAGCTGCACATGAACCCATTCAAAGGCCGGCATTTTCAGCGTGACATCATTCTGTGGGCCGTACGCTGGTACTGCAAATACGGCATCAGTTACCGTGAGCTGCAGGAGATGCTGGCTGAACGCGGAGTGAATGTCGATCACTCCACGATTTACCGCTGGGTTCAGCGTTATGCGCCTGAAATGGAAAAACGGCTGCGCTGGTACTGGCGTAACCCTTCCGATCTTTGCCCGTGGCACATGGATGAAACCTACGTGAAGGTCAATGGCCGCTGGGCGTATCTGTACCGGGCCGTCGACAGCCGGGGCCGCACTGTCGATTTTTATCTCTCCTCCCGTCGTAACAGCAAAGCTGCATACCGGTTTCTGGGTAAAATCCTCAACAACGTGAAGAAGTGGCAGATCCCACGATTCATCAACACGGATAAAGCGCCCGCCTATGGTCGCGCGCTTGCTCTGCTCAAACGCGAAGGCCGGTGCCCGTCTGACGTTGAACACCGACAGATTAAGTACCGGAACAACGTGATTGAATGCGATCATGGCAAACTGAAACGGATAATCAACGCCACGCTGGGATTTAAATCCATGAAGACGGCTTACGCCACCATCAAAGGTATTGAGGTGATGCGTGCACTACGCAAAGGCCAGGCCTCAGCATTTTATTATGGTGATCCCCTGGGCGAAATGCGCCTGGTAAGCAGAGTTTTTGAAATGTAAGGCCTTTGAATAAGACAAAAGGCTGCCTCATCGCTAACTTTGCAACAGTGCC
>NZ_JBJQJP010000074.1:0-860 GCF_046487365.1 Escherichia sp. WS1451 | reverse complement strand
GTAATGCCAGTCAGTTAAGCAACTGACTGGCTCTTTTTCGGGGCTGTGGGGTATTTCCAGGGCCTCTCCTTTACCACTCTCGGGAAGGCCCTTTCCCTTCTTGTCGGTAATTTCACAAGTTGTCCCATACTTGCAAGATCGCGCATCAGCTCCGGTATACGTCCCGGTGAAGCGCCCTGCAATGTCATCAGCATTCTCATCACCATTCCGCATGATTCTGAGAAACTCAGTTGATTCGGCCAGTAACCTTTCAGATGTTCCGCCATTTTAATCATCTGATATCTCACCAGATTATAAGCCAGTAAGACACCCCACAGCTCTTGCTCCACAAGCTCCGGTTTTTTACTTCTCAGCGTCAGCCTGCTCAGTTGCATCGTCTGTTTTATCTCCCTGTATCCCAGTTCGATTTCCCAGCGATGACTGTACAGATCCGCCATTTCTCCTCCGGGGAAGCGCATGGCGTCCGTCATCGACGTCAGCAGATGGCAGACTTTTCCTTTGCGCGTCACGGTCAGCAGGCGGGCTGTCACTTCATTTCCCAGTCCCGGCCACTTTTTTCGTGCCTGCGGGCTGGTTTTCAGCTTCACCAGATGATCGCCTTTACCCAGTTTTCTGATCTCTTCATATTGCGCTCCCTTTCTGAGAGGTATCATCCAGTGGCGGTGTTCTCCCGCCAGGCTCCAGGCATTTAACAGTCCCAGTGAGTAATAACCTTTATCCATTAACGTCAGAGTGTTATCGCCGGTTTGTTCTATAAGTTGCTCAGCAAGCTCATTTTCGCTGTTCTTCATCGTGCCGAAGGCTGCAGCCGTCAGCAGATGGCTGGTCAGTTCCATCTGGCAGACCATTTTGACCTGCGG
>NZ_JBJQJP010000073.1:0-891 GCF_046487365.1 Escherichia sp. WS1451 | reverse complement strand
AAGAATTTGTTCACTACGTGAAAGGCGAGATCACCAAGGTAGTCGGCAAATAATGTCTAACAATTCGTTCAAGCCGACGCCGCTTCGCGGCGCGGCTTAACTCAAGCGTTAACCCAGGATGAGAACCTTGAAAGTATCATTGATGGCTGCGAAAGCGAAAAACGGCGTGATTGGTTGCGGTCCAGACATACCCTGGTCCGCGAAAGGGGAGCAGCTACTTTTTAAAGCATTGACCTACAATCAGTGGCTTCTGGTGGGTCGCAAGACGTTTGAATCTATGGGCGCACTCCCCAATAGGAAATACGCGGTCGTTACCCGCTCAGGTTGGACATCAAATGATGACAATGTAGTTGTATTTCAGTCAATCGAAGAGGCCATGGACAGGCTAGCTGAATTCACCGGTCACGTTATAGTGTCTGGTGGCGGAGAAATTTACCGAGAAACATTACCCATGGCCTCTACGCTCCACTTATCGACGATCGACATCGAGCCAGAGGGGGATGTTTTCTTCCCGAGTATTCCAAATACCTTCGAAGTTGTTTTTGAGCAACACTTTACTTCAAACATTAACTATTGCTATCAAATTTGGAAAAAGGGTTAACAAAGCTATGCAATCGACGGCAAAAAGCTTCGTTCGCTTCGCGCACTACGCCTTTTCCGCGATTGATAGCGACGTTATGTGAATATTGAAATGAGCATTCCAAAGAAAGGAAGTAGAAAAATTATCGTGGGCGAAAATGAGTTTTTGTGGCTCATTAGGTCAAAACTCACATATTCGCAGGACGGCACTGTTGCAAATAGTCGGTGGTGATAAACTTATCATCCCCTTTTGCTGATGGAGCTGCACATGAACCCATTCAAAGGCCGGCATTTTCAGCGTGACATCATTCT
>NZ_JBJQJP010000072.1:0-906 GCF_046487365.1 Escherichia sp. WS1451 | reverse complement strand
GCTCAAAAAACTTTAGTTGGCGGTACTCCCTTGCCGCCACGGTGTTGTTGTTATCACCGTTCGATTTATTGGCATCACTCGGCATGGACATGTACTTGCCAGCAGTGCCGTTTATGCCAAACGCGCTTGGTACGACAGCGAGCACAATTCAGCTTACGCTGACAACGTACTTGGTCATGATTGGTGCCGGTCAGCTCTTGTTTGGACCGCTATCGGACCGACTGGGGCGCCGCCCCGTTCTACTGGGAGGTGGCCTCGCCTACGTTGTGGCGTCAATGGGCCTCGCTCTTACGTCATCGGCTGAAGTCTTTCTGGGGCTTCGGATTCTTCAGGCTTGTGGTGCCTCGGCGTGCCTTGTTTCCACATTTGCAACAGTACGTGACATTTACGCAGGTCGCGAGGAAAGTAATGTCATTTACGGCATACTCGGATCCATGCTGGCCATGGTCCCGGCGGTAGGCCCATTGCTCGGAGCGCTCGTCGACATGTGGCTTGGGTGGCGGGCTATCTTTGCGTTTCTAGGTTTGGGCATGATCGCTGCATCTGCAGCAGCGTGGCGATTCTGGCCTGAAACCCGGGTGCAACGAGTTGCGGGCTTGCAATGGTCGCAGCTGCTACTCCCCGTTAAGTGCCTGAACTTCTGGTTGTACACGTTGTGTTACGCCGCTGGAATGGGTAGCTTCTTCGTCTTTTTCTCCATTGCGCCCGGACTAATGATGGGCAGGCAAGGTGTGTCTCAGCTTGGCTTCAGCCTGCTGTTCGCCACAGTGGCAATTGCCATGGTGTTTACGGCTCGTTTTATGGGGCGTGTGATACCCAAGTGGGGCAGCCCAAGTGTCTTGCGAATGGGAATGGGATGCCTGATAGCTGGAGCAGTATTGCTTGCCATCACCGAAATATGGGCTT
>NZ_JBJQJP010000071.1:0-916 GCF_046487365.1 Escherichia sp. WS1451 | reverse complement strand
TTACGAACCGAACAGGCTTATGTCCACTGGGTTCGTGCCTTCATCCGTTTCCACGGTGTGCGTCACCCGGCAACCTTGGGCAGCAGCGAAGTCGAGGCATTTCTGTCCTGGCTGGCGAACGAGCGCAAGGTTTCGGTCTCCACGCATCGTCAGGCATTGGCGGCCTTGCTGTTCTTCTACGGCAAGGTGCTGTGCACGGATCTGCCCTGGCTTCAGGAGATCGGAAGACCTCGGCCGTCGCGGCGCTTGCCGGTGGTGCTGACCCCGGATGAAGTGGTTCGCATCCTCGGTTTTCTGGAAGGCGAGCATCGTTTGTTCGCCCAGCTTCTGTATGGAACGGGCATGCGGATCAGTGAGGGTTTGCAACTGCGGGTCAAGGATCTGGATTTCGATCACGGCACGATCATCGTGCGGGAGGGCAAGGGCTCCAAGGATCGGGCCTTGATGTTACCCGAGAGCTTGGCACCCAGCCTGCGCGAGCAGCTGTCGCGTGCACGGGCATGGTGGCTGAAGGACCAGGCCGAGGGCCGCAGCGGCGTTGCGCTTCCCGACGCCCTTGAGCGGAAGTATCCGCGCGCCGGGCATTCCTGGCCGTGGTTCTGGGTTTTTGCGCAGCACACGCATTCGACCGATCCACGGAGCGGTGTCGTGCGTCGCCATCACATGTATGACCAGACCTTTCAGCGCGCCTTCAAACGTGCCGTAGAACAAGCAGGCATCACGAAGCCCGCCACACCGCACACCCTCCGCCACTCGTTCGCGACGGCCTTGCTCCGCAGCGGTTACGACATTCGAACCGTGCAGGATCTGCTCGGCCATTCCGACGTCTCTACGACGATGATTTACACGCATGTGCTGAAAGTTGGCGGTGCCGGAGTGCGCTCACCGCTTGATGCGCTGCCGCCCCTCACTAGTG
>NZ_JBJQJP010000069.1:0-945 GCF_046487365.1 Escherichia sp. WS1451 | reverse complement strand
TATGCGCTCACGCAACTGGTCCAGAACCTTGACCGAACGCAGCGGTGGTAACGGCGCAGTGGCGGTTTTCATGGCTTGTTATGACTGTTTTTTTGTACAGTCTATGCCTCGGGCATCCAAGCAGCAAGCGCGTTACGCCGTGGGTCGATGTTTGATGTTATGGAGCAGCAACGATGTTACGCAGCAGGGCAGTCGCCCTAAAACAAAGTTATGCAGCCAAATCCCAACAATTAAGGGTCTTAAAATGGTAAAAGATTGGATTCCCATCTCTCATGATAATTACAAGCAGGTGCAAGGACCGTTCTATCATGGAACCAAAGCCAATTTGGCGATTGGTGACTTGCTAACCACAGGGTTCATCTCTCATTTCGAGGACGGTCGTATTCTTAAGCACATCTACTTTTCAGCCTTGATGGAGCCAGCAGTTTGGGGAGCTGAACTTGCTATGTCACTGTCTGGCCTCGAGGGTCGCGGCTACATATACATAGTTGAGCCAACAGGACCGTTCGAAGACGATCCGAATCTTACGAACAAAAAATTTCCCGGTAATCCAACACAGTCCTATAGAACCTGCGAACCCTTGAGAATTGTTGGCGTTGTTGAAGACTGGGAGGGGCATCCTGTTGAATTAATAAGGGGAATGTTGGATTCGTTAGAGGACTTAAAGCGCCGTGGTTTACACGTCATTGAAGACTAGTCCTTTGCATAACAAAGCCATCAAACCGGACGCCAGAGATTCCGCGCCTGTTGCGCATGGCTTCGCCATTTTATGCGCAATAGGCGCGCCACCCTGTCGCCGTTTATGGCGGCGTTGGGCGCACAATAAGGCTCCTCGCAGAGTTGCTTGAAAGTTGTTACGATTCAAATTCAATCATGAGATAGTCAGCAGATGAGCACTTCCAAGAACGCAGACAAGTAAGCCGCAGCAACCTTCATTTTTCGGTT
>NZ_JBJQJP010000068.1:0-985 GCF_046487365.1 Escherichia sp. WS1451 | reverse complement strand
TTATTATGGTGATCCCCTGGGCGAAATGCGCCTGGTAAGCAGAGTTTTTGAAATGTAAGGCCTTTGAATAAGACAAAAGGCTGCCTCATCGCTAACTTTGCAACAGTGCCTTCTGAAACGAAATTACAGATTACGGTTAAAATATAAAAAAAAGCCACCAATCCTGCCGGATACGGTGGCTTAAATACAGAATTAATTAATTTATTTCAGTATGTTATCACACATCAGCTGAAGTGTATTGATAAACCTTGCTGCATGAAAACCATCACAGACTGCATGATGAACCTGTACAGAAACAGGTAATAGTACGCGGTCACCTTCCTGCTGAAACTTTGCCATTGTAAAAACCGGGGAAAAATAATCATCATTTCCGGTGATATTCAGATTAAATCCGTCAAAACTCACCCAGGGTAACGATGATATATTCAGGTGATTCTCCGGTAAATTTCCCTGCGGAAACAACCTGGTATCATGCTGATATTCTGCTGTTACCGCGTTATAACCCGCCATAAACTCACTGAGATCCGGAAAATAACGGCAGGACAGTGCGGAGAATGTTTCGGTTTCTTTATGAAAGACAGTAAAGACCGGGTCTGACTGTTCCCAGTAAATCAGTTCATTATCTTTCATTGCCATCCGGAACTCCGGAAACTGATTAACAGCCCGGGAGATCAGGTAAATCATCAGCGGATAAAACTTATAACCGGTTTTCGCCAGTGCAGTACGCAAAGCGGTAATATCGAGTTTGGTGGTCAGGCTGAATCCGCATTTAATCTGCTGACGATAAAGGGCAAAATGTTCCCTGCGATTCCAGGTATTCAGGTCAATCCGGGTAAAATTCATGGTTATTCCTTCTGATTAATAGTGAAAAATATGGCACTGTTGCAAATAGTCGGTGGTGATAAACTTATCATCCCCTTTTGCTGATGGAGCTGCACATGAACCCATTCAAAGGCCGGCATTTTCAGCGTGACATCATTCTGTG
>NZ_JBJQJP010000067.1:0-1153 GCF_046487365.1 Escherichia sp. WS1451 | reverse complement strand
CTTAATCAGGCTGCTGCTCACTTTATGCTTGCTGGTAGTGGTTCTGTAGCCAGGTGGCTGAAGGTTTATGAAGAGCGCGGAGAAGCTGGTTTACGCGCGCTCAAGATTGGCACCAAAAGAAACATTGCAATATCAGTTGATCCAGAAAAAGCGGCATCAGCATTGGAGCTGTCAAAAGACCGACGCATTGAGGATCTTGAAAGGCAAGTTCGATTTCTTGAAACGCGGCTTGTGTATCTAAAAAAGCTGAAAGCCTTAGCTCATCCCACGAAAAAGTGAAAGTACTCAACGAGCTAAGGCAGTTTTATCCTCTTGATGAGCTTCTCAGGGCTGCGGAGATACCGCGCAGTACGTTTTATTACCATCTAAAGGCTCTCAGCAAGCCTGACAAGTATGCGGACGTTAAAAAGCGTATTGGTGAGATTTATCATGAGAATAGAGGCCGATACGGATACCGTAGGGTAACGCTGTCTCTTCATCGAGAAGGGAAACAGATTAACCATAAAGCTGTTCAGCGCCTGATGGGAATCCTCTCACTGAAGGCAGCGATTAAGGTCAAGCGATACCGCTCTTACAGAGGAGAGGTAGGGCAAACCGCCCCCAATGTTCTCCAAAGAGATTTCAAGGCTACGCGGCCAAACGAGAAGTGGGTTACCGATGTTACTGAATTTGCAGTCAATGGGCGCAAGCTGTATTTGTCTCCAGTAATAGATCTCTTCAACAACGAAGTTATTTCTTACAGCCTTTCGGAAAGACCAGTGATGAACATGGTCGAGAATATGCTCGATCAGGCATTCAAAAAGCTTAATCCTCACGAGCATCCTGTTCTGCACTCTGACCAGGGATGGCAGTATCGTATGAGAAGATATCAAAATATCCTTAAAGAACATGGTATTAAACAAAGCATGTCCAGAAAAGGCAATTGTCTGGATAATGCTGTGGTGGAGTGTTTCTTTGGAACCTTAAAGTCGGAGTGTTTTTATCTTGATGAGTTCAGTAATATAAGCGAGCTGAAGGATGCTGTTACGGAATATATTGAATACTACAACAGCAGAAGAATTAGCCTGAAATTAAAAGGTCTGACTCCAATTGAATATCGGAATCAGACCTATATGCCTCGTGTTTAACTGTCCAACTTTCTGGGGTCAGTACA
>NZ_JBJQJP010000066.1:0-1189 GCF_046487365.1 Escherichia sp. WS1451 | reverse complement strand
GAAACATCTTCGGGTTGTGAGGTTAAGCGACTAAGCGTACACGGTGGATGCCCTGGCAGTCAGAGGCGATGAAGGACGTGCTAATCTGCGATAAGCGTCGGTAAGGTGATATGAACCGTTATAACCGGCGATTTCCGAATGGGGAAACCCAGTGTGATTCGTCACACTATCATTAACTGAATCCATAGGTTAATGAGGCGAACCGGGGGAACTGAAACATCTAAGTACCCCGAGGAAAAGAAATCAACCGAGATTCCCCCAGTAGCGGCGAGCGAACGGGGAGCAGCCCAGAGCCTGAATCAGTGTGTGTGTTAGTGGAAGCGTCTGGAAAGGCGCGCGATACAGGGTGACAGCCCCGTACACAAAAATGCACATACTGTGAGCTCGATGAGTAGGGCGGGACACGTGGTATCCTGTCTGAATATGGGGGGACCATCCTCCAAGGCTAAATACTCCTGACTGACCGATAGTGAACCAGTACCGTGAGGGAAAGGCGAAAAGAACCCCGGCGAGGGGAGTGAAAAAGAACCTGAAACCGTGTACGTACAAGCAGTGGGAGCCTCTTAATGGGGTGACTGCGTACCTTTTGTATAATGGGTCAGCGACTTATATTCTGTAGCAAGGTTAACCGAATAGGGGAGCCGAAGGGAAACCGAGTCTTAACTGGGCGTTAAGTTGCAGGGTATAGACCCGAAACCCGGTGATCTAGCCATGGGCAGGTTGAAGGTTGGGTAACACTAACTGGAGGACCGAACCGACTAATGTTGAAAAATTAGCGGATGACTTGTGGCTGGGGGTGAAAGGCCAATCAAACCGGGAGATAGCTGGTTCTCCCCGAAAGCTATTTAGGTAGCGCCTCGTGAATTCATCTCCGGGGGTAGAGCACTGTTTCGGCAAGGGGGTCATCCCGACTTACCAACCCGATGCAAACTGCGAATACCGGAGAATGTTATCACGGGAGACACACGGCGGGTGCTAACGTCCGTCGTGAAGAGGGAAACAACCCAGACCGCCAGCTAAGGTCCCAAAGTCATGGTTAAGTGGGAAACGATGTGGGAAGGCCCAGACAGCCAGGATGTTGGCTTAGAAGCAGCCATCATTTAAAGAAAGCGTAATAGCTCACTGGTCGAGTCGGCCTGCGCGGAAGATGTAACGGGGCTAAACCATGCACCGAAGCTGCGGCAGCGAC
>NZ_JBJQJP010000065.1:0-1228 GCF_046487365.1 Escherichia sp. WS1451 | reverse complement strand
CCGCCATCCACTGCGGAGCCGTACAAATGTACGGCCAGCAACGTCGGTTCGAGATGGCGCTCGATGACGCCAACTACCTCTGATAGTTGAGTCGATACTTCGGCGATCACCACTTCCCTCATGATGTTTAACTTTGTTTTAGCCACCAATGATGCCCTCACTTTCCATGATTTTGGTGGGAATGGATTTTCTTAGCGGCAACTTACTTTCGTTGTCTATATCCATGTTAAAGGCGAAAAAGTAAACCTCTGTCTCCTTCTCAACCCACCCAACCCACCATGCGACACCAGGATTTGACTCAGTTCCCACACCAGAAAAACCAGTTTTTGAATGCACTAGATATTCAGGTGCCGCCTCCGTTACCAAAGCCTCTTTTACTATTAGCTGGTTTTCTTTAGATGCTGACAATTTATTTAAATATAGAGACTCTAGAAACTCCACTTGATTAACTGCGGAAATTCTAAGCTGGCCTTCCAACCAGAATTTGTCAATGCCACCACTGATATTCTGGTTGCCATAGGAAAATTTTTTAAGGTATTTCTGCATTCTTACTTCGCCAACTTCTCTGGCGATTTGTTGAAATACGGGAACAGCTGAAACTTGTATTGCCCCTCTTAAGGTCAAGTCTCTTTCCCATTGCTTCATGGCTCTTGGCTTTCCGTCCCATTTGAAAACCTGATGCTCATTCTTTATGACACCAGTTTCTAGGCCGATAATTGCGTTGGGGATCTTAAATGTTGATGCTGGAAGATATTCCTTTGATGCACGAGCTAAGTCATTGGTAGCGCAGGATTTACTGCTACTTTTACAAAGCACGAAGACACCATTGACGGCTTCGGCAGAGAACTCTTTGTTCCAAGACGTATTTTCTGTAATTGAACCAGCTAATGCCGTACTCGAAAGACACGCGATAATTACATATGCGGCAAATGTTTTCATGGCACCTTCTTGGTGGCTAACGTTAATTCGACCTCAGAGGCGTTTAAGTCAAAATACCTCTGACGTCTAACATGATTAATCAAAGTCTGATTTTTTAACAAAATCAGAAAGATAGACGCGAAACTTTAAAACAAAGGCGTCAACACTTCAAGTAGCGATCTTTCGCTTCGGCGAGGCCTAACGCCTGAGCTCAGCCGACCGAAACCGCGTAGCGGTTTTGGGTCGGCTGCAGCGATTTGTTGGGCGATAGCTTGCCACATTCTCTCAACGATTGGGATTTGATGTACTT
>NZ_JBJQJP010000064.1:0-1344 GCF_046487365.1 Escherichia sp. WS1451 | reverse complement strand
TAATAGAAATATGTTCCATCAGTTTTTTAAGTTCCATTTTGTTCTCCTTAATTATGTAAGGAGTATTTGATCATGTATAAGCAATAAAAAACAGCTTCAGGTAATGAGGAATATCTCAATTTTTAAACATAAAATGCGAATTGTTTAGTACAAAAAAGCAGCGTTACGTGATCTTTCCCTGGGAGGGATGCCTGACCATCATTGCTGACAGTGACGAGATGCAGGAGTTGCGGGAGGAACTTTATCAGGTCAAACAGGCGGTTAAGGGGATTAAAGACGGGATGTTTAGTGTGCTGAACGAGAATTAAATAATAAAAAAGCCGGGCAGGTTTAATATCTCCCCGGCTTATGAAAATAAATAGTGCAAACGGTTCTATAGTTTACTTATCCACGTTCTCATATAATTGACATCGCCATCAAAAATAAATCCTTCTCCATTATCAGGCAAGAGTAATCGACCGGAATCAAATCTTAAAAACAATTCTTTTTTTGCTTTTTTCTGCTTAATGGAAAAGTCATCACTCCAGCTTAATATATCTTCATTGTGTTTTTTTTCATCAGACAAAAAGGCCACAACTGAATTTTCCAATTGCTCATAAGAATGATAAGTTTTCTTGAGTGTAATATCGAAATCTAAATCATCAATTATGGTATATATAATAAATAGTTCGTTTCCAGATGATTCTATTGTCCTTTCCACCAATGGTATTGAGCCTAACATCCTATTATCTATTGCATTTCTCATGTAAACCTCACTAAGGAACGATAATTATCCCAGCTTTAGTACCATCACCAAAGATAATATTATAGTGCGGATTATTATCGTGTAATGGATTTTTAGAATTATGAACAACATCAGATAATGGATTTTTCACATTATATAAATCCCCCCGATATGTTCCTGCTGGTTGTTTCCATACATCACTGAATTTGGTGCCACTATAAAGCTCACCAGACCTTGCAGGGAAATTGTCAACATGAGGTCTAAGATCCGGCATGTTATCTAATAATGCTCTTGCTTCGTCAACACTTCTAACCGTGACATCTTTACCATTTCGGAGATCAGATATATTGCGACGTTGTTGAGCATTACATCCAGCTAATCCTAATGGATCTATCCAGGTAAGCGGATTTTTGACATACGCATAGAGGTTGATACCTCCATTTAGCCCTATCGGGTCCGTTACCATGAACCGCCCGACATCCGGATCATAGTACCTGTGCAGATTGTAATGCAGCCCCGTTTCCCTGTCGAGGTACTGTCCCTGGTAACGCAGGTTCTGTTCCACCCTGCCGTGGTCCTTCTCCTGTATCGTGTTACCCCAGACCTGATACCCCGTCTCC
>NZ_JBJQJP010000062.1:0-1537 GCF_046487365.1 Escherichia sp. WS1451 | reverse complement strand
GTGCGCAGTTGCACGTCATTCTCAGACGAACCGATGACTGGATGGATGGCCGCCGCAGTCGTCACACTGATGATACGGATGTGCTTCTCCGTATACACCATGTTATCGGAGTGATCCTACCCACGTAATATGGACACAGGCCTAAGCGAGGTTCTGGTTTTCAAATTGTTCCGGACTGAGGCCGCCACACCAACTGTGCCGCCGCCACCGATTGTAATCACATTCGATATAATTAAACACCGTTGCCCGCATTATTTCCCGGCTGATAAAGTGTTCTCCATGGATACATTCCACTTTCAGCGAATGAAAGAAGCTTTCCACGCAGGCATTATCGTAGCAGCAACCTTTTGCGCTCATACTTCCACGCAGATTATGCCGCTTCAGTTGCGCCTGATAATCTGCTGAACAGTACTGGCCTCCACGGTCCGTGTGAACGATAACGTTCCGGGGCCTCTTACGCCGCCACAGCGCCATCTGCAGGGCATCGCAGGCCAGTTGCGCCGTCATGCGTGGCGACATTGACCAGCCAATAACGGCACGTGACCACAGGTCAATGACCACTGCCAGATACAGCCAGCCTTCATCTGTACGTAAGTACGTGATGTCTCCTGCCCACTTCTGGTTCGGGCCACTGGCGTAAAAATCCTGCTCCAACAGATTTTCTGACACAGGCAGGCCGTGTGCGCGGTAGCTGACCGGGCTGAACTTCCGGGAGGCCTTTGCCATCAGTCCCTGACGGCGCAGGCTTGCCGCCACGGTTTTTACGTTAAAGGGGTAACCCTGAGCACGCAGTTCATCCGTCAGGCGTGGGGCACCGTAACGCTGTTTTGACCGGGTAAAAGCCGCGAGGACAACGCTGTCGCAGTGTTAGCGGAACTGCTGACGCGTGCTTATCCTTGTCCGCCGCTGACACCACGTATACCAGCCGCTGCGGGCCACCCGGAGCACGCGGCACATTGCTTTGATGCTGAACTCAGCCTGATGTTTTTCAATAAAGACATACTTCATTTCAGGCGCTTCGCGAAGTATGTCGCGGCCTTTTGGAGGATAGCCAGCTCTTCATCCCGTTCTGCCAGCTGGCGTTTGAGACGTGCAATCTCGGTAGACATCTCCAGTTCACGTTCAGAAGACGTCTGCTGATTTTGCTGTTTACTGCGCCAGTTGTAGAGTTGTGATTCATACAGGCTGAGTTCACGGGCTGCGGCAGTAACACCGATGCGTTCAGCAAGCTTCAGGGCTTCACTGCGAAATTCAGGCGAATGCTGTTTACGGGGTTTTTTACTGGTTGATACTGTTTTTGTCATGTGAGTCACCTCTGACTGAGAGTTTACTCACTTAGCCGCGTGTCCACTATTGCTGGGTAAGCTCAGAGAGCTGCCCACGTATGGTTATCGTCGGGTATGGGCGCTGCTTCGCAGACAGGCAAAACTTGATGGTATGCCTGCGATCAATGCCAAACGTGTTTACCGGATCATGCGCCAGAATGCGCTGTTGCTTGAGCGAAAACCTGCTGTACCGCCATCGAAACGGGCACATA
>NZ_JBJQJP010000061.1:0-1550 GCF_046487365.1 Escherichia sp. WS1451 | reverse complement strand
GGGGAGCCCGCAGAATTCGGAAAAAATCGTACGCTAAGGTTTTCCGGGCATCCGTAAGGGCCGAAACTTCCCGTCTTCCAGTCTGCGGCTCTGCCGCCAGACGTAATCGCCGGTTAGGTTGATGTGCTCCCAGCCCAGCGGCGACAGGAATTGCAGCAGCTCGCCGTCCACCGGCTTGCCGGCCTCGACCAACCCCTGGGTGGCGCGTTCCAGGTACACCGTGTTCCACAGCACGATAGCCGCCGTCACCAGGTTGAGGCCGCTGGCCCGGTAGCGCTGCTGCTCGAAGCTCCGATCCCTGATTTCCCCAAGGCGGTTGAAGAACACCGCCCTGGCCAGCGAGTTGCGCGCCTCACCTTTGTTCAGGCCGGCATGCACGCGGCGGCGCAGTTCAACACTTTGCAGCCAGTCCAGGATGAACAGCGTGCGCTCGATCCGGCCCAGCTCGCGCAGGGCCACGGCCAGTCCGTTCTGGCGCGGGTAGCTGCCGAGCTTGCGCAGCATCAGCGAGGCGGTGACGGTGCCCTGCTTGATCGAGCTGGCCAGGCGCAGGATGTCGTCCCAGTGGGCACGCACGTGCTTGATGTTCAGGGTGCCGCCGATCAGCGGGCGCAACGTCGGGTAGGCTTGCACGCCCTGCGGCACGTACAGCTTGGTTTCGCCGAGGTCGCGGATGCGCGGCGCGAAGCGGAAGCCTAGCAGGTGCATCAGGGCAAAGACGTGATCGGTGAAGCCGGCCGTGTCGGTGTAGTGCTCCTCGATCCGCAGGTCGGACTCGTGGTACAGCAGGCCGTCGAGCACATAGGTGGAATCGCGGACGCCGACATTCACCACGCGGGTGCTGAACGGCGCGTACTGGTCGGAGATATGGGTATAGAACAGCCGTCCCGGCTCGCTACCGTACTTCGGGTTGACGTGCCCGGTGCTCTCGCCCCGGCCACCCGCGCGGAAGCGCTGGCCATCGGAGGATGAGGTCGTGCCGTCGCCCCAGTGGGCGGCAAAGGCGTGGCGATACTGGTGGTTGACCAGCTCGGCCAAGGCCGCCGAATAGGTTTCGTCGCGGATGTGCCAGGCTTGCAGCCAGGACAGCTTGGCGTAGGTCAGGCCGGGGCTCGACTCGGCCATCTTGGTCAGCCCGAGGTTGATCGCATCACCGAGGATTGCGGACAGCAGCAACGTCCTGTCTTTGGCCTCGGCCCCGTCCTTCAAGTGGGTGAAGTGGCGGCTGAAGCCCGTCCAGTCGTCCACGTCCATCAGCAGTTCGGTGATCTTGATGCGCGGCAGTAACTGGCTGGTTTGGTCGATCAGCGCCTGCGCCCGATCCGGCACCGCCGCATCCAGCGGGGTGATTTTCAGCCCTGACTCGGTGAGGATGGCATCGGGCAGCTCGTTGTCCTTGGCCAGGCGGGTGACGGTGGCCAACTGCTCGTCCAGCAGCTGCAAACGCTCTTCCAGGTACTGGTCGCTGTTCGGGTTGATCGCCAGGGGCAGGGCCTGCTCGCGCTTGAGTGCGGCGAACTTCTCGGCCGGCAGCAGGTAGTCGTCGAAGT
>NZ_JBJQJP010000060.1:0-2097 GCF_046487365.1 Escherichia sp. WS1451 | reverse complement strand
ATGGCCTTCTGGCATGATTTAGCGGCTCCGGTCATTGCTGGCATTCTTGCCAGCATGATCGTGAACTGGCTGAACAAGCGGAAGTAACGTGTCAGACGGGCGTCAGGCTGCCGTAATGGCAATTTGCGCCCGGATCAGGCCGCAGGGATAAAACTCTGCGGCCTTTTTCGTAAGAAAAATGCAACGGTTGCAAGCGGATAATATTCTGCGGAATGCGCAGCACAGAGTGAAGACGTGACGGATTCCGGAACAGAAAAACAGTCGTAGAATCAGTGGCAAGCCGGAAGGGGTCCGGTGAGGCGCAATGTTGCGGGGGGCTTAATCCCTGGTGGCATTGGTTGCTGGAGAGAGAAAACCCCCGCACGTTGCAGGTATGCACCTGACAACATCACGGGGGCTAATCTTGAACCTTAACAACTCAAGAATAGCCGCGAAACGTTGTCATTACAACAGAGGCGGCTATATGACGCTCGCAGAACTGGGCATGGCCTTCTGGCATGATTTAGCGGCTCCGGTCATTGCTGGCATTCTTGCCAGTCTGATCGTGAACTGGCTGAACAAGCGGAAGTAACATGTCATGCGGGCGTCAGGCTGCCGTAATGGCAATTTGCGCCCGGACCAGGCCGCAGGGGGGAAACTCTGCGGCCTTTTTCGTTCTTATTGCGGGTAAGGCACCCAGTCGCCGCCGTTCAGGCGAACGTACGGTTTATCCTGGTATTGAATAACTACTGCATTTGAGTTCTCGGAGACCGGTGCTGTTTGTGGCAACCCACTGGTGAGTTTTTTCCAGTCAACATTGTCTTCGGAGAAAATCTTGCCATCAAGAACCCGAACCACCAGATCGGAGATAGCCAGGAAGCTGCTCGGTTGGTCGATGACAATCGGTGCCCCCTGATGTGGTGCCTTCATGCCGAAGAATTTCACCCCAACGGGGACGTCTGTGATAGACGGGCTAGGGATATCACGTAGGCCAGATACCTGCATTCTGTCGCCCTTCAGCGCGCCACCGTGTTCCGGCACCACTACCACCATCACTTTACGACCCGATTTCTCCAGTTCAGTAAAGAAGGCGTCCAGCTCATCAAAGAATTTCTGCGCTCGCGCTTTGTAATCCGCTGTTTTGCTGACGCCCGGATAATGGTTGCCGTCATGCAGTGGAAGCGTGTTGTAGAACGTGGCACTACGGCTGTTTTTATCTTTTTCGGTAACGTCCAGCCAGCGGTTAAGCACGGCGGTATCGTCATAAACCGGCGAACCATCAAAGCCCAGCAAAACAACCGGCAGATTTGTTTGATCCATCAATTCGGTCTGCATGCCGCCATTTTCGCGAACTTCTTTCAAAAAACCGCCGAACTGGCCGTTATGTCCCATCATCAGGTGCTGGGTAAAGCCCAGTTTCGACAGGTTATCAAACAGATAGCAGTCGTTATTTGCCGGTTGATACAGATTAGTGTGCGAAGTCTGCCCGCAGCTGGCGCGCAGTAAACGGATCGCCGCCGGGCCACTGTAGGAGGTGGCGGAGTTAAAGTTCTTGAACTCAATATCGAAATGCGACCACAGCGGATGCGACATCAACCCGGCGGCTTCAATATCCGACCAGGAAAGCGAACAGATATTAATCACCAGTAGTTCAAATGGCTGAGCATCAGCGGGCAGCGAAGACGGGAAGATTGATTTACGTTTCGCCTCCGCGTTATAGAAATTATTCAGCCAGGCGTTAAGGTTCGCCGTTGTTGGCGGTGCAGTTTGTGCGGGCATATCACCCACTACCGGTGCGCCACCCGTCGCCGCAACGGTTGCCGCTGCGTTACCACCCGTCGTTGTTACAGTGGTCGTTGGTTGACCGGCTGGCCACAAGGAGAAACTTGGTCCCGCCAGGGTAAGTACGTTCAGCCATAGCAGAATGGCAACCACAAAAACGGTAATGCGAATCCATTGTGACAGGAATAACCAGGCCACTAATAAAACAAAAATGGCCCCAATCATCTGTAATGCCAGTCAGTTAAGCAACTGACTGGCTCTTTTTCGGGGCTGTGGGGTATTTCCAGGGCCTCTCCTTTACCACTCTCGGGAAGGCCCTTTCCCTTCTTGTCGGTA
>NZ_JBJQJP010000059.1:0-2163 GCF_046487365.1 Escherichia sp. WS1451 | reverse complement strand
TCCCAGCCTTCTGCACCAGAAATAACGGCACAAATAGTCAACAGTAGAATATCCGACAATTTATGTTCCACTTTCCAGGCTTGTCTGTAATCGGGGATAATAGAAATATGTTCCATCAGTTTTTTAAGTTCCATTTTGTTCTCCTTAATTATGTAAGGAGTATTTGATCATGTATAAGCAATAAAAAACAGCTTCAGGTAATGAGGAACATCTCAATTTTTAAACATAAAATGCGAATTGTTTAGTACAAAAAAGCAGCGTTACGTGATCTTTCCCTGCCCTATCGGGTCAGGTTATGTAACTCTTCCACGCTCCGGGTCATAGTATCTGAACAGGTTATAATGCAGTCTCGCCTCACAACCAAAGTCATCCATTGAGAATGCAAATGCAGAATTATCCTCCGACTAAACACCCTGGCCAGCGGCTCATAGCTGTCACCGCTGGACCTCTATGACCTTACCCGGGCTGTCTTCACCGCACAACCGCACCCCGTCCCAGCAAAAACGCCCCCTTTCCGGGGCAGGTTCCGCTTCGCCCTCATCATGCCACCGGTACAGCCGTTTCCCCGTCCGTCGCCCGAGCAGATCGTATCCATACTCCACCTTTAGGTACTTTTCTTCCTTGCGTTCATCATCACGGACAGTTTCCCATACCGTGCCTGTCGGGTATTTTAAAATCACTTAATTTTTTTAGATATGAAAAACCCTCGAGTGATTCATTGTATCCACATTTAACAAGATCATTCCTTAATATTATCAGTAAGTTATTCCACTCACTGATAAAAATATCAATAGGTATATTCAATGCATACAAATTTTCACTATCACCACTACTATCATCTAAAAATGAAACTGTAATCCACTTTGCTTTAATATTTAACATATTAGAATCTATTACAAAATCCCATATAGCTGTAAAAGTACTTGATAAAAATGAAACTGAAAAATTTTTTTTATTCCCATCCGTTAAGGCGTTTAGCATTCGAATAATGTCATTATACATTTCACTAATATCACCTTTCCGATCTAAGCGCGTAATGTGTTCATTCCAATTTAAAACAATATCATGCGTATATTCAACATATATAGATTCGATTGCTTCAGACACACTAATATCCTCCTCATCCTTTTCTCCCAATACAAAGTCATTTAACACTTCTATTGAAAACATATTACCTCCAACATCCGTTCAATAAGAATAAAAGGTCCTAGAAATTAATCAGTATATATAGGCTCAGCGGTTTTCGAGTTTATTGGGAATCCGTGAAAAGTACCATCGCCATTATTACGAACGCGAATTTTATCTGGGATATCAATTGTTCCATCCGGATTAAATACAACTGACGAATGATCTGAATTTATTGGAAAATCTTTCATTTCCCCTGGCTGTAATGTAGCTGCTTTTTCGCCTGCATATTTTAAATCTCTTTTACTTCCCCATTTACCTTGAGGTAGTGGTGCCCTACCTGTTTTTCTGGCTTGATCTTCTGCTCTTTTTAGAGCGTCATTTTGCGTCCATTTTATACCATGAGCTTTACCCCTCAAATATCCATTTTCAGGTTTCAAACAACTCAAACCCAGAGGATCGATCCAACCTAATGGATTAGGCGCATAGGCATACAGGTTTAACCCGCCTCTCAGCCCTATCGGATCCGTTACCATGAACCGCCCGACATCCGGATCATAGTACCTGTGCAGATTGTAGTGCAGCCCCGTTTCCCTGTCGAGGTACTGTCCCTGGTAACGCAGGTTCTGTTCCACCCTGCCGTGGTCCTTCTCCTGTATCGTGTTACCCCAGACCTGATACCCCGTCTCCCACACGATTTTCCCGTCGCTGTCCGTCATCTCTTCCGGCGCACCGTTCACATCCGTGTGAAAATACAGTATCCGGTTCGGGCCCTCTTTGCCCGCCTTATCCACCCGCGCCAGCGGTTCATAACTCCCCGGGTCCCTGTAGATGTACAGGCTGTCTGTTCCCTCCGGCCTGCTCTCCTGCGCCAGCCGCATTCCGTCCCATAAAAATGTCGTCCGGTTGTACGGTTTACCGTCAGGGCTGATGTGCTGTTTTTCCGTCCGCCTCCCCAGCGCATCGTACACATACCGGTATGTCCCCCGCGCTGTCGTCACTTCCACCATCCGGTGTTCCGCATCATAACGGTAACTC
>NZ_JBJQJP010000058.1:0-2526 GCF_046487365.1 Escherichia sp. WS1451 | reverse complement strand
TTTTTTTAGGACGTATCATGGCACAGCATATCAACTGATAAATAATCCCTGTGCAGTGCAGCCGCTGTTGCATAAAATTTCGCTCTGCGTCGAGTGTTTCTTAATCAATAATTCCGCTGATACTCCGGAAAAACGCGAGTCTGTTCTCATGCCTGAAATGCCCACACCCCACGCAAAAACAATTTTTTGCTGATTTTTCTTTATAAATAGAGAGTTATGACAAATTAGTTTCTCTTGCTCTCTTTGTGATATTTAAAAAAGCGGTGTCGGCGCGGCTACAACACCGCGCCGACACCGCTTTGTAGGGGTGGTACTGACTATTTTCATAAAAAACATCATTTTATATTAGGGGTGCTGCTAGCGGCGCGGTGTGTTTTTTTACAGGATGCCCCTGGGGGCGCTGCTAGGGGTGTCTGTTCAGATATGTAGCAATGAGTCAGGGATTCACGAACTGAAAATGTCCGAAAATGTGTCTCATGGGCACCGTATGCGCCCAAACCGTTCGCCATTCACTTTCATGCATAGCTATGCAGCGAGCTGAAAACGATCCTGACGCATTTTTTCGGTTTACCTTGGGGAAAATATCTCTTTTTGCGGTATTTGCGTCAGAATCGCGTTCAGCGCGTTTCTGAGGTGCGGGCAACGGATGTTATGTTCAATCCGTGTGATAATTGGTGTGGAATAAACAATCAAAATGGTAAGTCGGCTTCTGGAATAACTGGCGGTTCTGATTTCCTTCTGTAGGTTAGAGCGCTCTTACTGCCTGTTTTTATATAGAAATAGTACGAGTCATGAAACATCTCTAGAGGTATGTTTTCTATGGATTTTTTCACAACTCTATCAAGCAAACCTATATGGATAAGGTAGGTGATTGCTTTGTTTAGTTCAGGTAATTTGCATTTCAATTTTTTGCATATGGTCTTTTTCCTAGCCAGTGTGTAGTCGCTGTTATTATCACGAGCGTAAAGAAGATACATGTAAGTTTGTAAGGCTAGTAACTCAAAGGGATATCTGTTGTGCATGGATTGAAATGCACTTATTTTTTTGTCCTCGTCGACAACTCCTTTAAATGGAAGCTTGCACCATCCATCATTATGATTTTCTAGCACATCCACGGTATAAATCTTTTTTCGTGCAGTCGGCGATATGTTTTTTATCAGCTCTTTTGCATAAAGAATTTTAAGGCCTTCGTTCACCAAGGAACGGCTTAATGACGCTATCTCGCAAAGGTTGCTAAAGGTTAACTCAACCGTTCTGTGGCCAGAGTCTGACTCTTTGCAAAACAGGCAGAATGTTAAATAAATTTTTAATGCCGCTATAGCTTTTGCTGTATCAAGATCGCTGAATTCAGCGATCCTATTTCCTATCCATAGTGAAGGCATTTTTTTCCAGTACAGCATGAATCACCTCAAGGCCAAGTTTTGAAAGATGAAATAGACCAATCCCAATATAGAAAGTGAGAGCACAAGGTTAGTTATTACCGCTGCGACTTTCGCAAGCCTCTCAACCAGACACACGCCTTTCTCAAACATTTTTCACCCCTCGTAATCGCTTCTTGTTGTTTTTATTATCTCAGGGTGTGAAGGCGTTGTAACGCCTTCACAAAAATCTATCTAGAAAGATAAAAGTGATGTTAATTTTTTATCTTGTTGTTTTTAACGGTTTTTTATTTGAGTTTTGGTATTTGTATTAATCATAATATGGTTCACCGTGAACTATGTATGTGAGTCGAACCGTTGAGTTTTGAATATTAGACCTGAATAGTGTCCAAGATCACTCGGTTTCGGACACTATTCAGGATGGCAATGAAGCGTTACTCGCCTTCTTCCGTGTCATTAGCTTCTTTGCCGAAATCTCGGTATTTTTCTTCTAACAGGGAAAAATTACATGTTCCTTGCATTTTTCCTTGCAGGACGAGCTTCCTTAAAAGCTCTGATTTCTCAGCTATTTTGTCTGAATTTACACGAATAAACTGGAGCTGCTTATAGAGCATTCTCTTGTAGGCGGTATTCGGCATACCGTTCAAGTCAAGTAAGGATACTTCGGCTTCGATGATTGGAATCATGAACTTCAGATTAATCAATCCGAGCTGATTTTCGGGGACACCATTTTCATGGAGCTTAAAGAAGCTAGGCGATGATTCTTTAATAGTGCTATGCCATGGCTTTGGGGATGTTAAAGGGGCTAGATACTTATGCCCTTGAATCTCTAACACAATGCCAATGAAAGCTTTCGGATTCTGATAGTTAGGATCTTCGCTATTGGGAACTTTGTCTTCGAATCCCTTTAGGTATTCAATGTATCTGCTTGATATAGTGTAAAATTTCATTTTTTTCTCGTAAAAAAGGCGACTGTGTAGTCGCCTCTTTTACTGTATTACTTTAAGGTAGTAAATGACCTAAATTTCTAGCTGCACTTAAGGTAGCAAATCACCTGAATTTCTAGCTGCACTTAAAGGTAGCAAATCACCTGAATTTCTAGCTGCACTTAAGGTAGCAAATCACCTGAATTTCTAGCTGCACTTAA
>NZ_JBJQJP010000057.1:0-2594 GCF_046487365.1 Escherichia sp. WS1451 | reverse complement strand
CCGCCATACGGACCGGGGAGAACGAAGCCGGACGACGTTTGTGTGGGAAGGGTTCCGGCTGTTGCAGGAGACAACGTGGCAGGGAAAGCGGACATACCTGTACGACGCGGAGCAGCCGTACACGCCGGTGGCGGCCATCACGGGGCGTGGAGAAAGCCGGAAAATCTGGTATTACCACACGGACCTGACGGGCACGGTACAGGAGGTGACCGCGTCGGACGGGACGCTGGTGTGGGCGGGCTATCAGGCTGGATTTGGCGAAAACCGGGGCGACATCAGCAACAGCGGGGCGTACTTTGAGCAGCCGCTGCGGCTACCGGGGCAGTACTTTGACGAAGAAACAGGGCTGCATTACAATCTGTTCAGGTATTATGCGCCGGAGTGCGGGAGGTTTATCAGTCAGGATCCGATTTCGATCCGTGGCGGGCTGAATCTTTACCGGTATGCGCCGAATCCAATAAGATGGATTGATCCGTTAGGATTATGGTCTTTCTATCAATTAATTGACTCGTCAGGAAACGTTATTTATAACGGTATAACAGATAGAACAGTTCAAGAACGTGTTATAGAGCATGCAAGAGATGGGCGAGTTTTTAGCCAAGTTAAATATGTTGATGAACTTGGTAGGCGGGTAAATGCCAGAAATATAGAAGGTTCTATATTGGATCATATGAAAGGGGATCTTAACCTTGAAAATGCCATCAGGAAAGATGGTGGATTTTATCATAGTTATAATGCAAATAATCTTGCAGAGGGACGAAAATATTTAAGCATGGAAGAAATTAGCAAAATCCTCGAAAAGGGTAGTGTAACTGATGTTGATAGCAAAGGGCACTTTAAAGCAGGAGGATGTTGAATGAATAGTATAATAAATAAAAATATAAAAAAAATAGATATGATTACTAAGGGTGTTAAAAATATCTCTCTTGGAGAGGGCAAGCAAGAGATCTTAAAATTAATTTGCGATTTTGAAAAAATGCCACGTAAAGAATATAGTGTGTTTTATGGTGTTTTTTTTAATGATGGTGAACTAGTAGATAAATTAATTAAGATTGCAAGATTTTATGAGGATGATGATAAAATAACCATAAACGTAATATCCTCTTTGGGAAATATGTTCGTGCGATACAAACTGTATCCATCAGAAGAATTATATAATCTTTTTTTCAACTTGAAAAGTAAGAGGAAAGTTAATTATTATGTTTCTTTGTTCATTTTTAGATTTCCTCAATTTAGGAATTATAAATTTAAATGGAACTATATTTTATCTATTCCAGATATTTCACCAAAAGATAAATCAAAAAGAAACTTTTACTCTATAGTCAATAATATCGTTTTGTCGGGAGAAACGATCCCTGTTGAGTATAAAAATAGAGTTATTAGCTTACTGGAAATGTTTAGTAAGGAAAATATGGGAAGCGTGTATAATGATGAATATATAGATTTAATTAATAGGCTAGTTAAGCAACACGGCTAAGTCGGAACGTAATAATCTCGGTGAATATTGGTTTTTATTCTCCCGGATCTCCGCCAGTACTAACAGGCGAAAATCCGGGAGGACTGATATTACGGCTGGATAATATTGTCAATAAACACCACACCATCAGTAGTACGCAACCAGCGTGGCGCTTTCAGTTTTGCCGCAAAGAACCAGACCAGTTCACAAAGCAGCCCCGTCAGGGGTTGTTCCATTTTAGATCCCTGCGCCTGTTCCGTCAGGAGCTGGAGTAATACCTCGCAATATTCACACAATTGCTCAGGATCCGGGTCAAAGTGCGGAAATGAGGCAGGCAGGTCGTCGAGTGTCAGGCTGTCTACCAGATGGGGTGGAATAGGATCGTTCAGCGTGGGATGCAGAATGGCGAGACAGGCGCGAAGACGCCCATATAGCGCCATTTTCAGCGCCGGATCGTGACACTCTATAAGAGTTTCAGCGAAACGATCGCAGTGATCGGCCTGGTCAGTGAAATCGGTGGCAGAACTGAAAGGAATGGACAATAAATCATAATCAGGGGTGAGGACTGTAGCCATAAGGCAACCTCCAACAAGTCGTTAATTACGCCGCCACCGGAAATGCCAATTTCACGGGTGGCGGAACCGAACGGAGTTGGCATTACCGGCCTTGTTGGACACCGGCGCGTCTTGCGACGCCCCCATCCGGTCCCGCCATTGAGGTGTGACCGAACACACGACACAAAAAAGACGCAGGCGCGTCATGTGTCGCCAACAAGAGAAATTCAGGATGCCAATCCCGACGCCTGATTTTGCAGACGCGGCATAACGATACAACGATCGTCAGATGGCGACAAGCCCCTTTCCCGGAAGGCGGCTCGCAAAATCAGAAAGATCACAGGGAAAGACAGAGCACCGTAACGGCAGTTTTGATGAAATCACGCGCCGGGCGCTGGATGACGACCACGTATGGAAGGCGGATTACAACGAACACGGCCAGGTGATACGGGAGACGGACCCGGAAGGGCGCGTCACGCGCTACGGGTATGATGAACAGGGGCTGGCGGTCAGCCGCACGGATGCGCGGGGCGGCGAGGCTGCGCTGGTGCACGATGCGCGCGGCCAGCTGAGGCGTTACACCG
>NZ_JBJQJP010000056.1:0-2778 GCF_046487365.1 Escherichia sp. WS1451 | reverse complement strand
GAGAACAACGGAAGGTGAACAAACAGCAACAAACTGCGCTGAATATGGCGCGATTTATCAAAAGCCAGAGCCTGACACTGCTTGAAAAACTGGATGCTCTGGATGCCGACGAACAGGCGGCCATGTGCGAACGACTGCACGAACTCGCGGAAGAACTCCAGAACAGCATCCAAGTTCGCTTTGAGACCGAAAGTGAAACAGGAACATAACGAAGCTGACGGAGGCGCTCACGGCTTGTCCGCGAGCGTTTTCGGCAGCAGACAAGCCCGCCAGGGCGCGTCAGCGGGTGTCGGGGCGAAGCCCTGACCCAGTCACGTAGCGATAGCGGAGTGTATACTGGCTTAACTATGCGGCATCAGTGCAGATTGTATGAAAAGTGCCCCATGCCGGGTGTGAAATTCCGCACAGATGCGTAAGGAGAAAATGCGCGTCCAGGCGCTTTTCCGCTTCCTCGCTCACTGACTCGCTACGCTCGGTCGTTCGGCTGCGGCGAGCGGTACTGACTTACACAAAAACGGCAGCACGGTTATCCACAGAATCAGGGGATAAGGCCGGAAAGAACATGTGAGCAAAAGACCAAGAACAGGAAGAAGGCCGCGCCGCAGGCGTTTTTCCATAGGCTCCGCCCCCCTGACGAGCATCACAGAAATCGACGCTCAAGTCAGAGGTGGCGAAACCCGACAGGACTTAAAGATACCAGACGTTTCCCCCTGGTGGCTCCCTCGTGCGCTCTCCTGTTCCGACCCTGCCGCTTACCGGATACCTGTCCGCCTTTCTCCCTTCGGGAAGCGTGGCGCTTTCTCATAGCTCACGCTGTAGGTATCTCGGTTCAGTGTAGGTCGTTCGCTCCAAGCTGGGCTGTGTGCACGAACCCCCCGTTCAGCCCGACCGCTGCGCCTTATCCGGTAACTATCATCTTGAGTCCAACCCGGAAAGACATGCAAAACACCATTGGCAGCAGCCACTGGTAACTGATTTAGAGGAGTTAGTCTTGAAGTTATGCGCCAGTTAAGGCTAAACTGAAAGAACAAGTTTTGGTGACTGCGCTCCTCCAAGCCAGTTACCCTGGTTCAGAAACTTGCCGGTTACTGAACCTTCGAAAAAACCACCTTGCCGGGTGGTTTTTTCGTTTACGAGAAACGATACGATCCAGTTGCCTGAGAGTCAAGACAGAAAAAGGCCGCATATAGCGGCCTTTTCTTTTCTCAAAATATAGGAACCAATTCATCTAATTCCTTAATGACATTAGGTGACTTCCTGCTCGCGTTAAGACTGTATTGAGTCTGCATGTTTATCCACGACTCGGCACTGCGACCAAGAACTCGAGAAAGCCTTAATGCCATCTCAACACTTAAATCAGCTTTTCCATTCAGCACTCTACTTAGAGTGGAAGGTGATACATGCAGTTTTTCAGACAGGTCCGCGGCTGATATTTCAAACGGTTCCATAAACATCTCACGGATAAAAACCCCTGGATGTACTGGATCGACAAGATTAATCATACCTTCCTCTGAAGCCTATATTAGTTTTAAAAAGATAGGCCTATTGCGTTTTCAGATTGCGCATTGCGCATAACGCAACTCATTGTTGACTAAAAAAAAGAATGACATTATGATGCACATTGGTGCGTCTAATCATTCCTTATGATGTGGGTACTTGATGTGAAATTCAAGGCCCCGGCATTGTACAGCGCATCAAACCAATGTCAACAGATTAAAATGCGACTTGGTTAAGTAAAACCTACGTCATTTATTCAAATAGAGCAAGGGGTTTGCAATGGAAATACGGATGAACCGGAAAAATAAACTGCGATGTTTCTATCTAAACAAATATGGGATGGTGATTAATGATCATAAATATCAAGCATAAAGGTTTGCGTAAGTTTGCCGAAACAGGTAACAACGCAGGAATTCCGCAACAGTTTACTCAACGTCTGAAGCTGATCCTAACAGCCTTAAGCACAGCGACGAACTTGCAGGATATGATGGATTTAAAGGCATTGCGCTGCCATCCATTGAAGGGAGACCGTCAAGGAGAGTATTCGCTAGAGGTCAATGGAAACTGGCGCGTAGTGTTTAAGCTCGAAGAACCTAACGTCTTTGACGTGGATCTCGAGGATTATCACTAAGAAGGTCCTTAAAGCATCAAAGTGACAGTATCGATGCTTTAGGGTCTCATAAAAAAGCAAAACCTCGGGGTAAGTTATATGAAGTATTTTCTGTACCAGATAGTCCCTATAGCAGCCATCATTTGCGCAGCAATTCTAGCGCTAAAAGGTATCAATGGCTGGGGGTGGTTCTTAACTGTTGGGTTCCTGCTTGCAGGGGCAGATACAGTAAAGGCTCAGTTATCTAAGTAGTAATAAACACTATCAATAGTGGTTGGATAATTGCCCAAAAAGCCTCTATCTGTTCTGAAACAGACAACAAGGAAAAATCGGTGTAAGCCACCTCCATAAGAGGTGGTATTGATATCAACATAGATAAAACCATCCCGTAAATCACAGCATTTACCATAACGTCGCATTACACGCACCGCTAAAACGCGCTGAACGCGATTCTGCCGCGAACACCGCAAAAAGAGATGTTTTACCAAGCGAAAACCGGAAAAATGCGTCAGGATCGCTTTCAGCTCACTGCATAGCTATGCATGAAAGTGAATGGCGATCGGTTTGGGCGCATACGGTGCCCATGAGACACATTTTCGGACATTTTCAGTTCGTGAATCCCTGACTCATTGCTACATATCTGAACAGACACCCCTAGCAGCGCCCCCAGG
>NZ_JBJQJP010000055.1:0-3137 GCF_046487365.1 Escherichia sp. WS1451 | reverse complement strand
CTGATGTGCTGTTTTTCCGTCCGCCTCCCCAGCGCATCGTACACATACCGGTATGTCCCCCGCGCTGTCGTCACTTCCACCATCCGGTGTTCCGCATCATAACGGTAACTCTGCGTGCCGCTCCGCCCCTCCTTTTCCACCGCACGGCCAAATTCGTCGTAACGGTAGTGCACACCACGGTAAGACATCAGCCGGTTGAACGGCACCACGCTGTTTTCTGCCGTGGCCCTTTCCCCCGCGCGCCGCCCCAGCAGGTTTCCCGCCGCGTCGTACTGCCAGCTCGCCAGATACCCCTCATCCTCCGAGCGGCACGCCGTGATGCGCCCCGTGGGGTCGTAGAAGTAATCCGTTTCCCCCCGCCGGCTGTGCCGCGTCTTCAGCAGTTCATCCTCGCCACTGTAGCTGTACTGCCGGTCCGTGAACGTCTCCGGTACCACCCCGCGCATCCCGCTGTATGTCTCCCTGCGCTTCAGCCGCCCGGCGGGGTCGTAAAGCTGCCGCGTGCTCAGTCGCCCCTGGCTTCTGAGCACTTCACGGTGCAGGGCGTCACGTGTGAACTCGCTGATGACCTCCCGGTCCAGATTTATCTGCTGGAGATGGCCGCTGCCGTAGTACAGATGACGCTGCGTTCTGCCGTCCGGAAAGGTGATGGCTGTCCGGTTGCCCAGTTCATCGTACTGGTGGGTTAAGACGCCCTGCGCCGTCTCCTCAGTCAGCATCCGCCCCAGTCTGTCGTAACTGAAACGGATAATCTCCGGTGCGTCTGTTTCCCCGGCATCCGACCGTCGGCGGCGGATTTCCAGTAGCTGGTCTGCCGCATCATGGACGTATTCCGTACGGCTATCGGCTGTCTCCTTTGCCGTGAGCCGGCCCGCCGCATCACGTGCCAGCCGGTGGCGGATTTCACCGCCCCGGTCCCCGGTGAACACCACTTCCGTGACCGCGTTCAGCGCGTTGTAGCGGTACGTCTGGCGGCAGCCGTCCGGATTTATCTGCTCCGCCAGACGGTCCAGCACGTCATGGCGGAACCGGTAGCTTTCTCCGTTCTCGTTCGTGAGCGTGACCAGACGCCCGTAAGCATCGTACCCGAACGCCGTCCTGCGCCCCGTCGCGTCTGTCCGGCTGCGCACCCGGCCCTGCCCGTCCCGCTGCCAGCGCGTTATCCTCCCCATCGGGCTGGTGTACTTCACCAGCCTGCCCGCCGCGTCCGACTGGTAATTCACCGTGCGGCCGTCCGCCAGTATCACCTCCGTCAGGTGGCCGCTGTCGTCATACCCGTAGCGCGTGCTGTGGCTCTGCGCGTCTGTCATCCGTATCAGCCGCGTGCGTTCGTCGTAGAACCAGGCCGTCTGCGAGCCGGAACAGTCCGTGTGCCGCATGAGCTGCCCGTCTTCGTTCCACTGAAGGTATTTATTCCCCCCGCGCGTATCGGTTATCTGCACCACCTGGCCGTGGCGGTCATACTGATACCGGGTGTTCTGCTGCAGCGGGTCGGTCACCGCAAGAAGATTGCCGCGTTCATCGTACTCACAGCACCAGCTGTTCCCCGCCGCGTCCACCTCCGTTTCCGGCTGGTGCCACACCGGGTGCCACTGTGTCTGTGCCACCCGCCCCAGCGGGTCGTGCGTCTCCGTGATATGCCCCTGCCGGTCATACACATAGCGCCATTTGCCGCCCTGCGCATCGGTCATTCCCAGTAACAGCCGTTCTTCGTCGCTCCAGCGGAACGTCGTCACCTGCCCGGCTTCGTCCTGGTACGCCGTCACCTGATTCTGCGCGTCCCACTGATGATAACGCGTGCGCCCCAGCCCGTCCGTCACGCACAGCCTGCGTGACGCCAGGCTCCACGCCAGCCGGTACTGTTCACCGCTGTCCGTGTGGTGCCCCGTCACCCGCCACGCTGCGTCATCCGGGCCTTCATACCAGCCCCACTGGTAATAATACCCTTCGCCGCCCGGCTGGCGGTGCAGGGTCATGCAGTGGTTTTCGTCGTAAGCAAACTCGCGCAGCAGGTGTCCCGTGCTGTCGTACACGCCGTTCAGGTCGCCGGCCTCGTCATAGCGGTAACGACGCAGCAGTAAAGGAGCCGTCTCAGGGAAATGCTGATAAATCTGTGTCACCCGCCGGGGATGCGCCGCCAGTTCATAATGCAGACGGATGCACGGACGCTGCTGTTCACCGCTGATTTGCGTGATGCGCCCCAGCTCGTCGTAGTACAGATTCAGACAGTTGCTGTTGCGGTCGCCCAGCATTTTCAGCCGCTGGCGCTGCGGGTGATGCGGGTCGGCTTCAAACAGAAAAAACTGCCCGTCATCGCTGCTGATAAGCCAGTGCCCCTGCTCACCCCGCCGTACTGCCAGTCCTTCGCCGGGGCTGTAAAACCCGCTCCCCGGCAGCACGGCCTCCATATCCAGGCGTCGTCCCATGCCCGACACAAAGGTCATGCAGTTTTCGTCTGCGCTACCCGGTGTGCGCACGAGGCTGACTTCATACATCACACTCCAGCCCTGACCAAACATCCCTTCCGTGCGGTCGTCACGACTGCTGTACACGCGCTGCCAGTCCAGCGGAAAGTGGCCCGGCAGACTGAAATCGAAGTCATCGTCATCGGCCAGATATTTGGCTCCGGTGGCGGCATTGACCGGATGCGGAAGGGCACTGATGGCCTTCTGCGTCATCACCCCCATCCCGACACTGGCAGCAAAACAGGCGATTTCAGAAAGCATTTTGCCCGGGCGAAGAAACATCAGCGCCACGGTTGCCACCAGGGTTATCTGCGACCTGCCGCTTCTGATATCCCTGACCACCAGTAACGGACCGCCAATGCGGACATCCGGTGACACAAACGCCCCGTTCCCCGGCTCATTCACCACCCTGGCCTCGCAGGTGCAGCGTGCCCCGCTGCGTGCCGCCGGCTGGCTGTTGATACGCACATCCCGCGCGCCTTCCGCGATATATTCCGCTGCGGGCGGTTCATCATCGCCTTTGAACAGATTACTGATGCTGCCAATAACCGCATTCACTCCCTGAAAGGCGGTTTCCAGCATACCGTCCGGACTCAGCAGGTTAAGGGCCGTTCCCAGGGGGTCATCCAGAAAGGCGGCTTTTTTTTGTGCGAGAAACTGCGTCAGTGAGGA
>NZ_JBJQJP010000054.1:0-3139 GCF_046487365.1 Escherichia sp. WS1451 | reverse complement strand
ACGGCACTGCTGGCAAGTACATGTCCATGCCGAGTGATGCCAATAAATCGAACGGTGATAACAACAACACCGTGGCGGCAAGGGAGTACCGCCAACTAAAGTTTTTTGAGCTCACGAAACCATCTCCTTGAACAAAGGATTTGGCGGCGCTCCCGTAGAGCAAAAGGATTCATGAGAACGCCGCAACAACCGAAAAATGAAGGTTGCTGCGGCTTACTTGTCTGCGTTCTTGGAAGTGCTCATCTGCTGACTATCTCATGATTGAATTTGAATCGTAACAACTTTCAAGCAACTCTGCAAGGAGCCTTATTGTGCGCCCAACGCCGGAGTTAAGCCGCCGCGCGTAGCGCGGTCGGCTTGAACGAATTGTTAGACATCATTTACCAACTGACTTGATGATCTCGCCTTTCACAAAGCGAATAAATTCTTCCAAGTGATCTGCGCGTGAGGCCAAGTGATCTTCTTTTTGTCCCAGATAAGCTTGCTTAGCTTCAAGTAAGACGGGCTGATACTGGGCAGGTAGGCGTTTTATTGCCCAGTCGGCAGCGACATCCTTCGGCGCGATTTTGCCGGTTATTGCGCTGTACCAAATGCGGGACAACGTAAGCACTACATTTCGCTCATCGCCGGCCCAGTCGGGCTGCGAGTTCCATAGCTTCAAGGTTTCCCTCAGCGCCTCGAATAGATCCTGTTCAGGAACCGGGTCAAAGAATTCCTCCGCTGCCGGACCTACCAAGGCAACGCTATGTTCTCTTGCTTTTGTAAGCAGGATAGCTAGATCAATGTCGATCATGGCTGGCTCGAAGATACCCGCAAGAATGTCATTGCGCTGCCATTCTCCAAATTGCAGCTCGCGCTTAGCCGGATAACGCCACGGGATGATGTCGTCATGCACGACAAGGGTGACTTCTATAGCGCGGAGCGTCTCGCTCTCGCCAGGGAAAGCCGAAGCCTCCATAAGGTCATTGAGCAATGCTCGCCGCGTCGTTTCATCAAGCTTTACGGCCACAGTAACCAACAAATCAATATCGCTGTATGGCTTCAGGCCGCCATCCACTGCGGAGCCGTACAAATGCACGGCCAGCAACGTTGATTCCAGATGGCGCTCAATGACGCTTAGCACCTCTGATAGTTGGTTCGAAATTTCGATGGTCACCGCTACCCTCATGATGTCTAACACCAGAATTAAGCCGCGCCGCGAAGCGGCGTCGGCTTGAATGACTTGTTAGCGCCCACCTGCGACGCCAACCTCTTGCCACTGATAGTACTGCTTAGTAGCAATGGCCAGCATATCCAGGTCCTCCGGCGTGTCTCCGTACGCGTAGATGGTCGGATATGTCGCCAGGTCGTAGCGCTCACGGACCAAGCGAGCCTTCTCCGTCAAGACGCACTGCCGCCCTTCATAGCGGCCCGTTAGGATTCCGTCCGACTGTTGCAAGGAAGAACAGATGAGCTCAACGCCGTGCGAGTCGCACCACGGCTCCAAGTAAGCCTCAAGTCCGCCGGAAACAACGACAACCTTGTGCCCCTGCGCTTTGTGCCATGCGATGCGCTGCATTGCCTCGCCGCGGAGGGTATTGGGCAGGTAGCTCTGAGCGAAGTCACGACCTTGGGCCTCCAGGACCGAGGCCGGGATGCCGCTGTAAGCGAAGCGAACGATGACGCGACGGATCAGGGTGCCAGACAAGATCCCAATCTTATACCCAAGCACGAGCGGCGCCAGAAGCAGTTGTCCCACAAGCAGTCGACGTCGGCTCACGGACCGCCGCACAAAATCCGGCATCGTCTCGCGAGTGGTAATTGTGCCATCGAAGTCAAAGAGTGCGAGAGACATGCGTTGTGGGCGCTAACGCCTTGCTCACCGGAAAATTGCGAGCGCAGCGAGTAATTTTTCCGGTGCAGCAACTTGTTGTACGGTGCAACCGATAGCTATGACGTTTGCCCCTTAATCGCCTGGATAATCCTCGGCCAGTCTTCATGATGCAACTCATGTCCCGTGCCTTCGAGTGTCAGCATTTTTGAACCACGAATCGCATCTTTCAGTGCCAACCCATGCACATAAGGAAGTACAGGATCCTCCGTGCCGTGAATGATCAAAGTTGGTACAGCTATCTCATTTAATCTCCCGAGCCATCTCTCGCCACCACCTAAAGTAGTGTGGTTGAATGTTGTCAGGATATTCGGAGTGCGATCAAAATTTAACTCAGCGATGTTTTGTATCTTCTCAGCGTCAAAAGCATGCGCAGTACCTGAGTTGATTCGCCACGCTCCGACCTGATACGCGACGACAGCATCTCTATCAGACCAATCCAGCGATTCCGCCCGTTGGTGATACTCAATGATGGCAGGATCAAAAGCGGGCATATCCGGATCTGCATCTGCAAGCCGTTCTGAAGCAATCAGCGTCAAGCTCTTCACACGTTTCGGATACTTGAGAGCTACAAGCTGGGAAAGAAATCCCCCCAAAGACATGCCGACTAAATGAGCAGCTTCCAGACCATAACCATCAATGACGCGAACCACATCATCTGCTAATTCTTCAACGGAATATGGAGCCTGACCTGGCTCATAGCTTGTTGATTTCCCGGTATCACGGTGGTCGTACCGGATCACATAGCGACCCATTTTGGCAAGTTGGGAACAAAACTCATCAGGCCACCACACCGCAGACGACATTGCCCCCATGATCAGAATAATGGGTTCATGGGCCGGGTCGCCGAATGATTCGGTATAGAGTGAAATCGCTTTATCAACAACTACCTTTTCTTTCATACTTAAATTGCCTTCGAGTTCTACGTACAACTTTGTTTTAGGGCGACTGCCCTGCTGCGTAACATCGTTGCTGCTCCATAACATCAAACATCGACCCACGGCGTAACGCGCTTGCTGCTTGGATGCTCGAGGCATAGACTGTACAAAAAAACAGTCATAACAAGCCATGAAAACCGCCACTGCGCCGTTACCACCGCTGCGTTCGGTCAAGGTTCTGGACCAGTTGCGTGAGCGCATACGCTACTTGCATTACAGTTTACGAACCGAACAGGCTTATGTCCACTGGGTTCGTGCCTTCATCCGTTTCCACGGTGTGCGTCACCCGGCAACCTTGGGCAGCAGCGAAGTCGAGGCATTTCTGTCCTGG
>NZ_JBJQJP010000053.1:0-3373 GCF_046487365.1 Escherichia sp. WS1451 | reverse complement strand
GCAAACGCTCTTCCAGGTACTGGTCGCTGTTCGGGTTGATCGCCAGGGGCAGGGCCTGCTCGCGCTTGAGTGCGGCGAACTTCTCGGCCGGCAGCAGGTAGTCGTCGAAGTCGCGGAACTGCCGCGAGCCCTTGACCCAGATGTCGCCGGAGCGCAGGGCGTTCTTCAGCTCGGACAGGGCGCAGATTTCGTAGAATTTCCGGTCGAGGCCTTCCGGGGTGATCACCAGCGGCTTCCAGCGCGGCTTGATGAAGGCCGTGGGTGCATCGGCCGGCACCTTGCGCAGGTTGTCGGCGTTCATCTCACGCAGGGTCTGCACGGCTGCCAGCACGCCTTGCGCGGCCGGCCCGTGCTGTTCCCCAACTTTTCGCTCGGCGAAGAGTATGAACATGCGCCGCCGGCGACGAATCGCCAAATCTCACCGTATCTCCCGAGCGGACGATTTCGCACCGGTCTGCCCGTCGAAGGGCTTGCGATCGAACGGGGCGACCTTTTCTATGCATGTCCGCGAGCCAGCGTCTTTTATGGCACGGCGCTCGACGCCGACCTTCGGACGCGCGGCGTAAGCACGCTTGTCATGGCCGGGATAAGCACCACCGGCGTTGTTCTTTCAAGCGTCGCCTGGGCTAGTGATGCGGACTACGACGTGCGTTTGGTCCAGGACTGCTGCTACGACCCGGATCGGGATGCCCACGAAGCTCTGTTGCGTTCCGGGTTCGGCGGACGTGTACAGGTCGTGTAATTTTCGGGCCTCGCATGATCGCGGCCATAGCCGCAGGTGGATTGGTGCGAGGCAGGGCCAGTCCAAGTCAGGGTGCGGTCATCGCGGCGCCTGCAACTCTCAAAAACCCATCGCCGTAGCGGAGGTCTTGTAATCGCATGTCATTACGCACGCCCGATTTATTGTTCACAGCGATAGCACCTGCCATTTGGGGCAGCACCTACATTGTCACCACCCAATACCTGCCGAACTTCTCACCGATGACGGTCGCGATGCTGCGGGCGTTGCCGGCGGGTTTATTGCTCGTGATGATCGTCCGACAGATTCCAACGGGAATCTGGTGGATGCGCATCTTCATCCTCGGCGCACTTAATATTTCGCTATTCTGGAGCTTGTTGTTTATTTCGGTCTACCGCCTGCCGGGCGGGGTCGCGGCGACGGTAGGCGCTGTGCAGCCGCTGATGGTCGTGTTCATCTCTGCCGCTCTGCTAGGTAGCCCGATACGATTGATGGCGGTCCTGGGGGCTATTTGCGGAACTGCGGGCGTGGCGCTGTTGGTGTTGACACCAAACGCAGCGCTAGATCCTGTCGGCGTCGCAGCGGGCCTGGCGGGGGCGGTTTCCATGGCGTTCGGAACCGTGCTGACCCGCAAGTGGCAACCTCCCGTGCCTCTGCTCACCTTTACCGCCTGGCAACTGGCGGCCGGAGGACTTCTGCTCGTTCCAGTAGCTTTAGTGTTTGATCCGCCAATCCCGATGCCTACAGGAACCAATGTTCTCGGCCTGGCGTGGCTCGGCCTGATCGGAGCGGGTTTAACCTACTTCCTTTGGTTCCGGGGGATCTCGCGACTCGAACCTACAGTTGTTTCCTTACTGGGCTTTCTCAGCCCGGGGACCGCCGTGTTGCTAGGATGGTTGTTCTTGGATCAGACGCTGAGTGCGCTTCAAATCATCGGCGTCCTGCTCGTGATCGGGAGTATCTGGCTGGGCCAACGTTCCAACCGCACTCCTAGGGCGCGTATAGCTTGCCGGAAGTCGCCTTGACCCGCATGGCATAGGCCTATCGTTTCCACGATCAGCGATCGGCTCGTTGCCCTGCGCCGCTCCAAAGCCCGCGACGCAGCGCCGGCAGGCAGAGCAAGTAGAGGGCAGCGCCTGCAATCCATGCCCACCCGTTCCACGTTGTTATAGAAGCCGCATAGATCGCCGTGAAGAGGAGGGGTCCGACGATCGAGGTCAGGCTGGTGAGCGCCGCCAGTGAGCCTTGCAGCTGCCCCTGACGTTCCTCATCCACCTGCCTGGACAACATTGCTTGCAGCGCCGGCATTCCGATGCCACCCGAAGCAAGCAGGACCATGATCGGGAACGCCATCCATCCCCGTGTCGCGAAGGCAAGCAGGATGTAGCCTGTGCCGTCGGCAATCATTCCGAGCATGAGTGCCCGCCTTTCGCCGAGCCGGGCGGCTACAGGGCCGGTGATCATTGCCTGGGCGAGTGAATGCAGAATGCCAAATGCGGCAAGCGAAATGCCGATCGTGGTCGCGTCCCAGTGAAAGCGATCCTCGCCGAAAATGACCCAAAGCGCGGCCGGCACCTGTCCGACAAGTTGCATGATGAAGAAGACCGCCATCAGGGCGGCGACGACGGTCATGCCCCGGGCCCACCGGAACGAAGCGAGCGGGTTGAGAGCCTCCCGGCGTAACGGCCGGCGTTCGCCTTTGTGCGACTCCGGCAAAAGGAAACAGCCCGTCAGGAAATTGAGGCCGTTCAAGGCTGCCGCGGCGAAGAACGGAGCGTGGGGGGAGAAACCGCCCATCAGCCCACCGAGCACAGGTCCCGCGACCATCCCGAACCCGAAACAGGCGCTCATGAAGCCGAAGTGCCGCGCGCGCTCATCGCCATCAGTGATATCGGCAATATAAGCGCCGGCTACCGCCCCAGTCGCCCCGGTGATGCCGGCCACGATCCGCCCGATATGGGGTCTGACGCTCAGTGGAACGAAAACTCACGTTAAGGGATTTTGGTCATGAGATTATCAAAAAGGATCTTCACCTAGATCCTTTTAAATTAAAAATGAAGTTTTAAATCAATCTAAAGTATATATGAGTAAACTTGGTCTGACAGTTACCAATGCTTAATCAGTGAGGCACCTATCTCAGCGATCTGTCTATTTCGTTCATCCATAGTTGCCTGACTCCCCGTCGTGTAGATAACTACGATACGGGAGGGCTTACCATCTGGCCCCAGTGCTGCAATGATACCGCGAGACCCACGCTCACCGGCTCCAGATTTATCAGCAATAAACCAGCCAGCCGGAAGGGCCGAGCGCAGAAGTGGTCCTGCAACTTTATCCGCCTCCATCCAGTCTATTAATTGTTGCCGGGAAGCTAGAGTAAGTAGTTCGCCAGTTAATAGTTTGCGCAACGTTGTTGCCATTGCTGCAGGCATCGTGGTGTCACGCTCGTCGTTTGGTATGGCTTCATTCAGCTCCGGTTCCCAACGATCAAGGCGAGTTACATGATCCCCCATGTTGTGCAAAAAAGGGCACTGTTGCAAAGTTAGCGATGAGGCAGCCTTTTGTCTTATTCAAAGGCCTTACATTTCAAAAACTCTGCTTACCAGGCGCATTTCGCCCAGGGGATCACCATAATAA
>NZ_JBJQJP010000052.1:0-3813 GCF_046487365.1 Escherichia sp. WS1451 | reverse complement strand
TTATTATGGTGATCCCCTGGGCGAAATGCGCCTGGTAAGCAGAGTTTTTGAAATGTAAGGCCTTTGAATAAGACAAAAGGCTGCCTCATCGCTAACTTTGCAACAGTGCCAGATCTGTTCATGATAGATTTGCTCGCAACCCGCTTTTGTCAGTTCATCAACCTGATGCGTTACATCCTGAAGATGTGTCGATTTACGCGCATAGCCGATTATCATTTTGCCACCCTATTTTGTTACATCGTTTTTGTTGTATTGATACTGTAACGGGTTTTGTTACAGCCGGAGAGCGTTTTATTGTATAGGCAACTGCTTATAGGGATGTGTCACAGAAACCATCGTTTTTGATACATTAATTTAACCAATAGGTTGCAGATCAAATCGCCTGTAACAGCCTTTCTGGCTGTTTGTATATAATTATGAAAAAATGGTGAGTAGAGTTTCAGGGTAACAGGGGATGTTTATGTCGGTTTTCCACAACTGGCTACTCGAGATCGCATGTGAGAATTACTTCGTCTACATCAAACGCCTTTCCGCCAACGATACCGGCGCAACAGGTGGTCACCAGGTAGGACTTTATATCCCTTCAGGTATCGTTGAAAAACTCTTTCCGTCTATCAACCATACCCGTGAACTGAACCCTTCGGTTTTTCTCACCGCACATGTGTCATCGCATGATTGCCCTGA
This sequence comes from Escherichia sp. WS1451, assembly GCF_046487365.1. Classification (NCBI taxonomy): domain Bacteria; kingdom Pseudomonadati; phylum Pseudomonadota; class Gammaproteobacteria; order Enterobacterales; family Enterobacteriaceae; genus Escherichia; species Escherichia sp. WS1451. The sequence continues at coordinate 3,129 of NZ_JBJQJP010000052.1, read as the reverse complement.
CAGCGAAGCCCGGGCAATTTATTATAACAGCCGTCATTTTGGTAAAACCCGGAATGAAAAAAGGATTACCCGCTGGGGTAGAGGCAGCCCACTTCAGAATCCTGAAAATACAGGTGCTCTGACGCTCCTAGCTTTCAAGCTTGATGAGCAAGGGGGGGACTGTAAGGAAGTAAATATTTGGGTATGCGCCAGCACTGATGAAGAGGACGTCATTGAGACCGCTATTGGTGAAGTTATACCCGGAGCGCTTATATCCGGCCCCGCAGGACAGATTCTAGGCGGACTATCTCTACAGCAAGCGCCAGTAAATCATAAATATATTCTACCTGAAGACTGGCACCTGCGCTTTCCGTCGGGAAGTGAAATTATTCAGTATGCAGCCAGCCATTATGTGAAAAATTCCCTTGATCCGGATGAGCAACTTCTTGACCGCCGGCGCGTGGAGTACGACATATTTCTATTGGTTGAGGAACTGCATGTTCTGGATATCATCCGGAAAGGATTTGGCTCTGTGGATGAATTTATTGCGCTGGCCAATTCTGTCAGCAATCGCCGTAAATCCAGAGCCGGGAAGTCGCTGGAACTGCACCTGGAGCATCTATTCATTGAGCACGGCCTGCGACACTTTTCGACGCAGGCCATCACAGAAGGTAATAAAAAACCCGATTTCCTTTTCCCTTCCGCAGGGGCTTACCACGATACTGAGTTTCCCGTAGAAAATCTGCGCATGCTGGCAGTCAAGACTACCTGTAAGGATCGCTGGCGTCAGATACTGAATGAGGCCGATAAAATTCATCAGGTGCATCTGTTTACACTCCAGGAGGGAGTTTCTCTGGCTCAATATCGGGAGATGCGGGAGTCGGGTGTCAGATTGGTCGTGCCATCATCTCTGCACAAAAAATACCCGGAGGCGGTGAGAGCTGAGCTAATGACGCTAGGTGCGTTTATTGCTGAGCTGACAGAGCTTTACGCAGATATTCCATAGATTATCTCCCGGCATAAATACCGGGAGGAGCGATCAGATTCGTTCAACCTTGCACGAATCGGCATTAACCGCTTTCAGGATATAAGGTTCAAGCAGTTTGGCTACGGCTTCAAACACGGGCACCACTACGGAGTTACCGAACTGCCTGTACGACTGAGTGTCTGACACAGGAATGCGAAAAGGCCTGCCATCTACTTTTTCAAAACCCATAAGGCGCGCGCACTCTCGTGGAGTCAGCCTACGGGGCCGATGCGCCTGATTTTCTTCGTTCGCGAAGTCTGTTTCACCTGTGGCCATATCCCAGCCACGGTCTATCAGAATTTCAGACCCGTCTTTGTGATAGCGAGCAGAAAGCGTACGGGCAATGCTTTCTTTATTTTCAGGATTAACGAGGCCAAAACCGAATCCGTTACCCTTAGCTGCGTGCTTTTTGGCGTAGTTATAGAGATACTCCCAGAGTTTCGGCGTCAGTATATATTTGCTGTCAACCACGGGTTCCAGCAGTTCGCCAAATGACGGACGCTGTTCCGGATAAAAACGACTAATATCGCGCAGGGTAAAGCCCTGGTGAATGTTCAGATCACGACGGAAACCGACCAAAACGATACGTTCTCGGTGCTGAGGTAAAAAGTGCTTTCCGTCGATAACTTTAGGATCGTTTTTGCCCATCTCAGCTGCATCCGCAACTTCATAGCCCAGTTCGTCGAGGGTATCCATGATGACTTTAAAGGTTTTACCCTTGTCATGGCTCTTCAGGTTTTTAACGTTTTCAAGAACAAAGATGGCAGGTTTTTTTGCGCGGATAATACGCGCCACATCGAAGAAAAGTGTTCCCTGAGCCTCACATTCGAAACCATGCGCGCGCCCGAGCGAGTTTTTCTTGCTTACGCCCGCAAGGCTGAACGGTTGACAGGGGAAACCTGCTAGAAGTACATCATGATCCGGCACATGCTCATTAATGTAAGCATAGGCATCGTTTTCAGGTACTTCAGGTTTATCACTGAGCGTGACTTCCCGAATATCGAGATTGAAAGTGTGTTCCTGAGCATCGTTAAACCAGTTAGCTTTATATGTGCGCACAGCCTCTTTATTCCATTCACTGGTAAAAACGCACTGGCCACCGATGGTTTCGAAGCCCTTCCGTATACCTCCAATCCCAGCAAACAGGTCAATAAACCGGAAGGCATAGTTAGGGTGATGTGCAGGCGCTTCCGGAAGCATTTTTCGTAGAAGTTCCTCTTCGGCTGACGTCAGCGTCTTAGGTGAGCACTTACCATTAATCCAGCGATTAAGAGTCTCGCGACTCCACTCATTTTTACCAACTTTTCTAAGCAGTTCAGCCACGTACTTCTGGTCATAGATTTCCAGCACCTGCCCGAGCAGCTTTTTATCATTTTCCTGTCGCAGTTGTTCTTCCGCTTCTGCTTTCTCAAGCAGATCCTGCGCCAGTAATTCAAATTCAGACATATTGCCTCCATTGGGTCTTATGGGTGAAACTGTATCACTCATTTGACCCAGATTGAATGTTTTTATCTGGATATTTAAACAGGTTTTAGGTAACGCACGTTGGCCACGCTGGAGCGTCTTCTGGGCCTGCTGTCGGCCTTTGAGGTCGTGGTATGGATGACGGATGGCTGGCCGCTGTATGAATCCCGCCTGAAGGGAAAGCTGCACGTTATCAGCAAGCGTTACACTCAGCGCATTGAGCGACATAACCTGAATCTGAGACAACATCTGGCAAGGCTGGGACGGAAGTCACTGTCGTTCTCAAAATCGGTGGAGTTGCATGACAAGGTCATCGGGCATTATTTGAACATAAAACACTATCAGTAAGTTGGAGTCATTACCGGTTCTATTTGTCTTTTAGTGATTCTATAAACCTCATTACGTCTGAATATAAAAATCTATTATTTGATTTATGTGGCTCATGAGGTTGTGGGATTGTCTTGTTTTTGAATGTGCCAGTTTTCTTAATGGCAAAGATTAACTCACCTTCTGTTATTCCTAACATTTCAGCAAATGTTTTTGCTTCTAGGTGATGCTGCCAACTTACTGATTTAGTGTATGATGGTGTTTTTGAGGTGCTCCAGTGGCTTCTGTTTCTATCAGCTGTCCCTCCTGTTCAGCTACTGACGGGGTGGTGC
>NZ_JBJQJP010000051.1:0-3887 GCF_046487365.1 Escherichia sp. WS1451 | reverse complement strand
AAGGTAGCAAATCACCTGAATTTCTAGCTGCACTTAAGGTAGCAAATCACCTGAATTTCTAGCTGCACTTAAAGGTAGCAAATCACCTTGATTCGAGTATACCTGATCTTCGCCTAGGCTTACAACTAGGTAACTTGCAGCTGTGTAGTTGTAGCCCTTGCCGCTGTATCCCCTCAAAATGTCATTTGAGGCTTTTTTAAAGTACTGATTCCAGAGTTGACTGTTTTTTTCATCAGTTCAGTGTGGGGGGGGGGTAAGTTGGGTTATGACATGAATCAAAAAGGATCTGCTTGAGATCCTTTTTTTCTACGCGTAATCTCTTGCTCTGAAAACGAAAAAACCACCTGGGGAGGTGGTTTTTCGATGGTTCAGTAAGTTGGGGAACTTCTGAACCGTGGTAACAGGGTGTACAAGACCGCTGCCACCAAATTCGTCCTTCCAGTTTAGCCGTAGTTTGGTTCTAACTTCAAGAACTCTGCATCAGTAATCTCTTGTACACCCCTTACCAATGGCCGCAGCCAGTGGCGATAAGTCGTGTCTTTCCGGGTTGGACTCAAGATGATAGTTACCGGACAAGGCGCAGCGGTCGGACTGAACGGGGGGGTCGTGCATACAGTCCAGCTTGGAGCGAACTGCCTACCCGGAACCGAGTGTCAGGCGTGGAATGAGATAAACGCGGCCATAACAGCGGAATGACACCGGTAAACCGAAAGGCAGGAACAGGAGAGCGCACGAGGGAGCCACCAGGGGGAAACGCCTGGTATCTTTAAGTCCTGTCGGGTTTCGCCACCACTGATTTGAGCGTCAGATTCTGTGATGCTTGTCAGGGGGGCGGAGCCTATGGAAAAACGCCAGCGGCGCGGCCTTTTGCCCTGGCTTTGCCTTTTTGCTCACATGTTCTTTCCGGCCTTATCCCCTGATTCTGTGGATAACCGTATTACCGTCTCTGAGTGAGCTGATACCGCTCGCCGCAGCCGAACGACCGAGCGCAGCGAGTTAGTGAGCGAGGAAGCGGAAGAGCGTAGGCATTTGCATTTTCTCCTTACGCATCTGTGCGGCATTTCACACCGTCAATAGCGCACTTTTCATACAATCCGCACTGATACCGCATAGTTAAGTCAGTACTCACAGCGTCCCCTCTGCGAGGTGCCTTCTGTGACTGGTTCAGGGGGCTCGCCGCCCCCCTCAAATATGCAGCCGTCATTGAGAATGCGCTGCGTAAAAAATTGGGCGCCGATGCGGGGTATTCAGGGCTAATTTGCGAGAATCCGAACCACCTGCACTGGCAGATCACCGTTTGGCAGCCTGAGCTCTACACCCTCGACTGATTAGCCGACTACCTCGACCTTGGCGCAGCTAATGACCGCGAAATCCTACCGGACTACGGTTTAGGCCGTAACTGCACCCTCTTCGATAAAACCCGCAAGTGGGCTTACCGCGCTATCCACCAAGGCTGGCCGCAGTATGACCAATGGCTACAAGCTTGCTTTGAACGCGCTAAAGCCTACAACCTGCAGTTCTCCGCACCTTTAGACGAGAACGAAGTCATGGGTATTGCCAAAAGTGTAGCTAAGTGGACTAATAAAAATTTTACAGAGTCATCATTTGATGATTTTATAAAAAAGACCCATTCGGCAGACATCCAATCTCTATGTGGGAAAAAAAGTAAAGGAGGAGGTAGGCCTTCATTAAACTCTCCATGGATTAATTTAGGAATTAGTCGTTCAACGTATTTTAGATTAAAAGCTAAAGAGAAAGGAAAATGATAAAAGTTCAGTTACCTACTAGAGAACATCGTCTTCATGAGCTTAATCTTAATTATGGCGATGTCGTTTTTTTTATTGGTCAGAATGGTAGTGGTAAATCCAGCCTATTAAATAATCTTTTTCAAAAAATAGGATCTCAATCATCAGTATATGTTTTAGCGCATAGAAAAAATACATTCAGCAGCGACATTATTGATTTCAGTAATAGTGAGTATAAAAATGCGCAGGGATGGATTTTTAATGAAATTAAAGGCAGTCAATGTAGATACAGAGTTAATTATGACTCACAGATGGTTGCCATACCTATAGTAAAATTAAAAAACAAAGTGATAGCCAGGGCTTTAAGTTTCGTAGATTCATTTAAATCAAATAACAATCAGCCGGCAGAGTTAATAAAGTCAGAGGTTGATGTTCTAAACATGGTTTTTGCTGATGCCAAATTATCTATTGAGTTCTTTCTAGATGATGAAGCCAACGTTATGGCAAGGAATATTAAAGGTGAAAATCCTGATGTTTATCCTATATCAATGCTTTCTGACGGTGAAAAAAGTGCACTAATTATTGCCAGTGAGATTATTTGCGCTGATGAAAACACAACTATTTTCTTAGATGAGCCTGAGCGACATATGCACAGAAGCATTGTGTCTCCGCTGCTTTCATCTTTAATGAAATATCGTAGAGATTGTGTTTTTTTTGTTGCCACCCACGAGTTAAGCTTGCCTGCGTTTTTTGATAACGTGAAAGTGGTTAACGTTAAAAACTGCTATTTTTCCGAACAAAGAGAACCGATATACTGGGATTTCAATGTTGTTGAGGATTATGACGAATTATTCAATGGTGTTGATGAGCAAACTAAAATAGATATACTTGGCGCTAGGGATAAGGTTCTATTTGTTGAAGGTGTTACGTCTAGCCTTGACCGTGATTTATATTCGGCCATATTTCCTATGGTTTCAGTTGTATCTAAACAAAAATGTGATTTGGTTGAATTGGCGGTAAAAGGCTTGAGACTAAATGACGAAATTCATCGAGTATCGGCGTTTGGTATCATTGATAATGATAACAAGGTGCAGGCGAAGGTCGATAACTTAAAGAAAGACTTCATTTTTAGTCTCGACGTTCATTCTATTGAGTCGATTTATTATCATCCTAGAATGATTAAGTTTGTCATTGACTTTGTAAAAGAGGCTAATGGGATAGATAATGTTGATGCCTTATTTATGGAAATTCATGACTTCGCTATTGATGCCATAAATGAAAAGCGCGATCACTTATGCTGCCGTGCAGTTGAAAAAACAATAAGGGCCGACTTAATGTCGGCCATACCAAAACAGCAAGATATTAAGAACCGCATTAAGTTTAATAAAGAAATTGATATTGAATGTTATGTTAATAAAGAAATTGCTGCATTTGATGCAATGATCGCGGAACGAAATTTGGATGCGTTAGTCTCACGCTACCCTATCCGAGAAACAAATTTGTTGGCACATGTAGCTAAAAAATGTGGTTTTGCCGATCGCTCTAGATATGAGTTAAACGTGATTCGTACGATCAAGAGTAATGCTGACGCTAGAGCATTTGTTTTATCCCTCCTCGGAGGGTTAGATGAAGCTATTTTGGGATGTTCAGATACGGAAAATAGCCCAGCTGATACCCATACAGTTTTTGCTATGTGAGACTAAACAACCTATATCAGATAACAGCCCTGCTTTTGCGGGGCTTTTTGTTTGTGCGTGACTTGACCGCGATGTACGATAGTTGCTGTATTAAGTCAGTATACACTCCGCTATCGCTACGTGACTGGGTCAGGGCTGCGCCCCGACACCCGTTAAAACCCGCTGACGCGCCCTGACGGGCTTGTCTGCTGACGAAAATGCTCACGGGCAAGCCGTGACCGCCTTCGTCAGCTTCGTTATGTTCCTGTTTCATTTTCGGCCTCAAAGTGAACCTGGATGCTGTTCTGGAGTTCTTCTGCGAGTTCGTGCAGTCGTTCACACATGGCCGCCTGTACGTCGGCATCCAGAGCATCCAGTTTTTCAAGCAGTGTCAGGCTCTGGCTTTTGATAAATCGCGCCATATTCAGCGCAGTTTGTTGCTGTTTGTTCACCTTCCGTTGTTCTC
>NZ_JBJQJP010000050.1:0-4061 GCF_046487365.1 Escherichia sp. WS1451 | reverse complement strand
CGGCTGGGACGGAAGTCGCTGTCGTTCTCAAAATCGGTGGAGCTGCATGACAAAGTCATCGGGCATTATCTGAACATAAAACACTATCAATAAGTTGGAGTCATTACCCAGGCCCCGCTCTATTTTATTGTAAAAAGAATATGGATATTTTTGTTTCGGATAAAATTTCTGATATCAAATTTTTGAATCCAGATATGACATTCAGTCTAAATATAAAAATGGCAGAACATTATCTGTCAGGAAATCGAATAGCAACCCAGGAATCACTAATCACTGGCATTTACAAAGTAAATAATGGTGAGTTTATAAAATTTAATAATCAGTTGAAACCTGTGCTACTTCGTGATGAGTTTAGTATTACCAAAAAGAACAATTCAACTATCGACAGTATCATTGATAATATTGAGATGATGCGGGATAATAGAAAAATAGCCCTATTATTCTCCGGAGGATTGGATTCTGCATTAATTTTTCACACACTTAAAGAATCAGGTAACAAATTCTGCGCTTATCATTTTTTTTCTGATGAATCTGATGACAGTGAAAAGTATTTTGCTAAGGAATACTGTTCAAAATATGGAGTTGATTTTATATCTGTTAATAAAAACATCAACTTTAATGAAAAACTTTATTTCAATTTAAATCCTAATAGTCCGGACGAAATCCCTTTGATATTTGAACAGACAGATGAAGAAGGTGAAGGTCAGCCCCCCATAGACGATGATTTATTATATCTATGTGGTCACGGTGGAGATCATATTTTCGGACAAAATCCTTCAGAACTTTTTGGCATTGATGCATATCGAAGTCATGGCTTGATGTTTATGCATAAAAAAATAGTAGAATTTTCCAATCTCAAGGGAAAGAGATATAAAGATATCATATTTTCAAATATTTCCGCATTCATTAATACATCCAACGGATGTTCTCCAGCAAAGCAAGAGCACGTATCAGATATGAAACTTGCCTCTGCTCAGTTTTTTGCAACTGATTATACAGGAAAAATTAATAAACTAACTCCATTCCTGCATAAAAATATTATCCAGCATTATGCTGGCTTACCAGTTTTTAGTCTATTTAACCAGCACTTTGATCGTTATCCCGTTCGTTATGAAGCGTTTCAACGATTTGGTTCAGATATTTTCTGGAAAAAAAACAAACGGTCATCTTCACAGCTAATATTCAGAATTCTATCCGGTAAAAAGGATGAACTAGTGAATACAATAAAACAGTCAGGATTAATTGAAATATTAGGCATTAACCATATTGAATTAGAAAGCATTTTGTATGAAAATACGACTACACGTCTGACAACGGAACTACCATATATACTTAACTTATACCGTCTGGCAAAATTCATTCAACTTCAATCCATTGATTATAAAGGTTAATTATGGAAAGAAAACAGAAAAACTCATTATTTAATTATATTTATTCATTAATGGATGCAAGAGGTAAATTTTTATTCTTTTCCATGTTATTCATTACATCATTATCATCGATAATCATATCTATTTCACCATTGATTCTTGCAAAGATTACAGATTTACTGTCTGGCTCATTGTCAAATTTTAGTTATGAATATCTGGTTTTACTTGCCTGTTTATACATGTTTTGCGTTATATCTAATAAAGCAAGTGTTTTTTTATTTATGATACTGCAAAGTAGTCTACGTATTAACATGCAGAAAAAAATGTCGCTAAAATATTTGAGAGAATTGTATAACAAAAATATAACTAACTTGAGTAAAAATAATGCTGGATATACAACGCAAAGTCTTAACCAGGCTTCAAATGACATTTATATTCTTGTGAGAAATGTTTCCCAGAATATCCTGTCACCTGTTATACAACTTATTTCTACTATTGTTGTTGTTTTATCTACGAAGGACTGGTTTTCTGCCGGTGTGTTTTTTCTCTATATTCTGGTATTTGTAATTTTTAATACCAGACTGACTGGCAGTTTAGCGTCACTCAGAAAACACAGCATGGATATCACTCTTAACTCTTATAGTCTGTTATCTGATACTGTTGATAACATGATAGCAGCTAAAAAGAATAATGCATTAAGACTTATTTCTGAACGTTATGAAGATGCTCTCACTCAGGAAAACAATGCTCAGAAAAAATACTGGTTACTCAGTTCTAAAGTTCTTTTATTGAACTCTTTACTTGCTGTAATATTATTTGGTTCTGTATTCATATATAATATTTTAGGTGTGCTGAATGGTGTAGTTAGTATCGGCCACTTCATTATGATTACATCATATATCATTCTTCTTTCAACGCCAGTGGAAAATATAGGGGCATTGCTAAGTGAGATCAGGCAGTCAATGTCTAGCCTGGCAGGTTTTATTCAACGTCATGCCGAGAATAAAGCCACATCTCCTTCAATACCTTTTCTCAACATGGAGCGAAAATTAAACCTGTCCATAAGAGAGCTTTCATTTAGCTATAGTGATGATAAAAAAATACTTAATTCAGTCAGTCTTGACCTTTTTACCGGAAAAATGTATTCATTAACCGGACCCAGTGGTTCAGGAAAATCCACCCTTGTAAAAATAATATCAGGTTACTATAAAAATTACTTTGGAGACATTTATCTGAATGATATATCCTTACGTAATATCAGTGATGAGGATTTGAATGATGCTATTTACTACCTAACACAAGATGATTATATTTTTATGGATACACTACGATTTAATCTCCGGCTCGCAAATTACGACGCGTCAGAAAATGAAATGTTTAAAGTTCTTAAACTGGCAAATCTTTCTGTCGTCAACAATGAACCAGTGAGTCTGGATACACACCTTATAAACAGAGGCAATAACTATTCAGGAGGGCAAAAACAACGAATTTCGTTAGCGCGACTGTTTTTGAGAAAACCTGCAATAATTATTATTGATGAAGCCACATCGGCTCTGGATTATATTAATGAATCAGAAATTTTATCATCAATAAGAACTCATTTTCCTGATGCGTTAATTATAAATATTAGTCACCGAATAAATCTTCTGGAGTGTTCCGATTGTGTTTATGTATTGAATGAAGGAAATATTGTTGCTTCTGGCCATTTCAGGGATTTGATGGTCAGCAATGAATACATATCGGGACTGGCTTCTGTTACTGAATAAAATATCTGACTCCTGCTCTGTATTCAGAAAGGGAGTCGCTTGGAAAACGGAATTTTTCCCACGTTAAGAGAATTGGGTTGCACGAGTGGTTACATCCCGGCAAGCTAAGCCCCAGAATGTAAGGGTTGTTCGAAATGCTCTGACCGTCCGCTAATCGTTTAGCTTACTTCTTCCGCACATCCCCTTGCGTAAATGTACAGAATTGTACGGTTTCAGACACAAAAACCGCTGTAACCCCGCAGTTCAGGTGCCCCAAAAACAATTTGATTAAAAAATAATCTTAACGGGGGTTGTTTTCCGAACTTCCGACATCTCCTCCCTTCTCTAACTACTGGATTTCAGCCCGGATTTACGTTTTATTGCGCTACTGATTGTGCCACGGCTGCACCCTGGCACTTTCTGAACTTGACTCCAGGAGCTTCCGCTCTCAATCAACCTGTTAATTGCGTCATATCTGGCTTGATTAGGTTTACGACCTTTATATTTGCCGTCTTTCCTTGCTTTCTCTATCCCTTGTTTCTGGCGTTCCCGTCGTTGTTCATAGTCCCTTCTGGCAACAGCGGCCAGCATATCCAGCAGCATATCGTTAATGGCAGCAAACAACCGGCTGTCAAACTCACTCATGCCAGAATTAATCCATGTGGTCGGAACGTTCACGGCCATAACCCGGATATCTTTCTGACGGATCATTTTCTTCAGCTTATTCCAGTCTTCCCCTGACAGGCGGGAAAGTCTGTCAACGTCCTCAATGAGCAAAATGTCATTTTGCTGGCAATCTCTCAGAAGACGGAAGAGTTCAGGACGATCGAGACGAGGGTGATGCTGCCAACTTACTGATTTAGTGTATGATGGTGTTTTTGAGGTGCTCCAGTGGCTTCTGTTTCTATCAGCTGTCCCTCCTGTTCAGCTACTGACGGGGTGGTGC
>NZ_JBJQJP010000049.1:0-4443 GCF_046487365.1 Escherichia sp. WS1451 | reverse complement strand
GGTGGTCCCACCTGACCCCATGCCGAACTCAGAAGTGAAACGCCGTAGCGCCGATGGTAGTGTGGGGTCTCCCCATGCGAGAGTAGGGAACTGCCAGGCATCAAATTAAGCAGAAGGCCCAGTCGGAAGACTGGGCCTTTTTGCGTTTCTACAAACACTCCCTGTCGTCATAACTACAAGCCATCCCCCCACAGATACGGTAAACTAGCCTCGTTTTTGCATCAGGAAAGCAGCTATGAACCACTCCTTAAAACCCTGGAACACATTTGGCATTGATCATAATGCTCAGCACATTGTATGTGCCGAAGACGAACAACAACTACTCAATGCCTGGCAGCATGCAACCGCAAAAGGACAATCCGTTCTTATTCTGGGTGAAGGAAGTAATGTACTTTTTCTGGAAGACTATCGCGGTACGGTGATCATCAACCGGATCAAAGGTATCGAAATTCATGATGAACCTGATGCGTGGTATTTACATGTAGGAGCCGGAGAAAACTGGCATCGCCTGGTAAAATACACTTTGCAGGAAGGTATGCCTGGTCTGGAAAATCTGGCATTAATTCCTGGTTGTGTCGGCTCATCACCTATCCAGAATATTGGTGCTTATGGCGTAGAATTACAGCGAGTTTGCGCTTATGTTGACTGTGTTGAACTGGCGACAGGCAAGCAAGTGCGCTTAACTGCCAAAGAGTGCCGTTTTGGCTATCGCGACAGTGTTTTTAAACATGAATACCAGGACCGCTTCGCCATTGTAGCCGTAGGTCTGCGTCTGCCAAAAGAGTGGCAACCTGTACTAACGTATGGTGACTTAACTCGTCTGGATCCTACAACCGTAACGCCACAGCAAGTATTTAATGCGGTGTGTCATATGCGCACCACCAAACTCCCTGATCCAAAAGTGAATGGCAATGCCGGTAGTTTCTTCAAAAACCCTGTTGTATCTGCCGAAACGGCTAAAGCATTACTGGCACAATTTCCAACAGCACCAAATTATCCCCAGGCGGATGGTTCAGTAAAACTGGCAGCAGGTTGGCTTATCGATCAGTGCCAGCTAAAAGGGATGCAAATGGGTGGGGCTGCGGTGCACCGTCAACAGGCGTTAGTCCTCATTAATGAAGACAATGCAAAAAGCGAAGATGTGGTGCAACTGGCACATCATGTAAGACAAAAAGTGGGTGAAAAATTTAATGTCTGGCTTGAGCCTGAAGTTCGCTTTATTGGTGCATCAGGTGAAGTTAGCGCAGTGGAGACGATTTCATGAAGGATAATACCGTTCCGCTGAAATTAATCGCGCTGTTAGCGAATGGCGAATTTCACTCTGGTGAGCAGTTGGGTGAAACGTTAGGAATGAGCCGGGCGGCTATTAATAAACACATTCAGACACTGCGTGACTGGGGCGTTGATGTCTTTACCGTTCCGGGTAAAGGATACAGCCTGCCTGAGCCTATCCAGTTACTTAATGCTGAACAGATATTGGGTCAGCTGGATGGCGGTAGTGTAACTGTGCTACCCGTTATTGACTCCACGAATCAGTACCTTCTTGATCGTATCGGAGAGCTTAAATCGGGCGATGCCTGTGTTGCAGAATACCAGCAGGCTGGCCGTGGTCGCCGGGGTCGGAAATGGTTTTCGCCTTTTGGCGCAAACTTATATTTGTCGATGTTCTGGCGTCTGGAACAAGGCCCGGCGGCGGCGATTGGTTTAAGTCTGGTTATCGGTATCGTGATGGCGGAAGTATTACGCAAGCTGGGTGCAGATAAAGTTCGTGTTAAATGGCCTAATGACCTCTATCTGCAGGATCGCAAGCTGGCAGGCATTCTTGTGGAGCTGACTGGTAAAACCGGCGATGCGGCGCAAATAGTCATTGGAGCCGGGATCAACATGGCAATGCGTCGTGTTGAAGAGAGTGTCGTTAATCAGGGGTGGATCACGCTGCAGGAAGCGGGGATCAATCTCGATCGTAATACGTTGGCGGCCATGCTAATACGTGAATTACGCGCGGCGCTGGAACTCTTCGAACAAGAAGGATTGGCACCTTATCTTTCGCGCTGGGAAAAGCTGGATAATTTTATTAATCGCCCAGTGAAACTTATCATTGGTGATAAAGAAATATTTGGCATTTCACGCGGAATAGACAAACAGGGCGCTTTATTGCTTGAGCAGGATGGAATAATAAAACCCTGGATGGGCGGTGAAATATCCCTGCGTAGTGCAGAAAAATAAGAAAGGGGAGCATTAGCTCCCCTGCAAATTATTTGCGTAGTCTGACCTCTTCTACCGCATGATTAGCACTTTTCGTCAGGATTAAACTGGCGCGCTCACGAGTAGGTAGAATATTTTGCTTTAAGTTCAGCCAGTTGATCTCTTTCCACAACGTCATGGCAGTCTTAATAGCTTCTTCTTTAGTTAATTTCGCGTAGTTATGAAAATAGGAATCCGGGTCTGTAAAAGCCCCTTCGCGGAATTTCAGAAAACGGTTGATATACCATGTCTGAAGTAAGTCTTCCGGAGCATCAACATATATCGAAAAATCGACAAAATCAGAAACAAATACATGATGTGGATCGTGTGGATAATCCATCCCGCTCTGTAAGACATTTAACCCTTCAAGAATTAAAATATCAGGCTGAACAACCGTTTTATCTCCATCCGGGATCACATCATAAATAAGATGCGAGTAAACAGGGGCTGTAACGTTTGGCACGCCGGACTTGAGATCGGAAACAAACTTCACCAGGCGATGCATATCATACGATTCCGGGAAGCCTTTCTTCTTCATCAGACCTCGTTCTTTCAGAACCTGATTAGGGTGAAGGAAGCCATCTGTAGTGATCAGTTCAACACGACGATGTTCCGGCCAACGGCTTAATAGCGCCTGCAATACACGGGCGGTTGTACTTTTCCCCACCGCGACACTACCAGCAATACTGATAATGTAAGGAATGCGTTGCCCGTTGGTACCAAGAAACTGTTCCAGAACTGCCTGACGGCGCAGATTCGAGCTTATATAGAAGTTCAGCAAACGTGACAGAGGTAAATAGATCTCGGCAACTTCTTCTAACGAGAGATCTTCATTAATACCTTTGAGACGGGCGATCTCATCTTCCGATAACGTCATAGGTACGGAATCACGCAGAGCTGCCCACTGGTTGCGGTCAAACTGTAGGTAAGGCGTCATTAACGTTTGCTCTTTTATACTCATAAGCATGTTTCTGGCGGTCATAGCTCTATCGGCAAAGCGATATTTGCCATGGCGCGTCACAGTTCTGTTGAATGGGTTAATGGGCAGGAGGGTAACACCAGATGGGGAGGAATAATAAGAAAAAATCTCTCCCAGGAAGCTATCGTTGAAAAGCAATGTGACAGATATTCCATCTGATAAAAAGAATTATGGTTTAGCAGGAGCGCATTGTTGAGCACAATGATGTTGAAAAAGTGTGCTAATCTGCCCTCCATTCGGCTGTTTCTTCATCGTGTCGCATAAAATGTGACCAATAAAACAAATTATGCAATTTTTTAGTTGCATGAACTCGCATGTCTCCATAGAATGCGCGCTACTTGATGCCGACTTAGCTCAGTAGGTAGAGCAACTGACTTGTAATCAGTAGGTCACCAGTTCGATTCCGGTAGTCGGCACCATCAAGTCCGGTGGGGTTCCCGAGCGGCCAAAGGGAGCAGACTGTAAATCTGCCGTCACAGACTTCGAAGGTTCGAATCCTTCCCCCACCACCAATTTCGGCCACGCGATGGCGTAGCCCGAGACGATAAGTTCGCTTACCGGCTCGAATAAAGAGAGCTTCTCTCGATATTCAGTGCAGAATGAAAATCAGGTAGCCGAGTTCCAGGATGCGGGCATCGTATAATGGCTATTACCTCAGCCTTCCAAGCTGATGATGCGGGTTCGATTCCCGCTGCCCGCTCCAAGATGTGCTGATATAGCTCAGTTGGTAGAGCGCACCCTTGGTAAGGGTGAGGTCGGCAGTTCGAATCTGCCTATCAGCACCACTTCTTTTCTCCTCCCTGTTTTTTCCTTCTGTTTATTGCATTCAACAAGTCGGGCATGTTGCCTGGTTGATGTGGTGATATCACCGATTTATCCGTGTCTTAGAGGGACAATCGATGTCTAAAGAAAAGTTTGAACGTACAAAACCGCACGTTAACGTCGGTACTATCGGCCACGTTGACCATGGTAAAACAACGCTGACCGCTGCAATCACTACCGTACTGGCTAAAACCTACGGCGGTGCTGCTCGCGCATTCGACCAGATCGATAACGCGCCGGAAGAAAAAGCTCGTGGTATCACCATCAACACTTCTCACGTTGAATACGACACCCCGACCCGTCACTACGCACACGTAGACTGCCCGGGGCACGCCGACTATGTTAAAAACATGATCACCGGTGCTGCTCAGATGGACGGCGCGATCCTGGTAGTTGCT
>NZ_JBJQJP010000048.1:0-4469 GCF_046487365.1 Escherichia sp. WS1451 | reverse complement strand
GTATAATAAGAATATCATCAATAAAATTGAGTGTTGCTCTGTGGATAACTTGCAGAGTTTATTAAGTATCATTGCAGCAAAGATGAAATCAATGATTTATCAAAAATGATTTAAAGGTGGTTGTAAATAATGTTACAATGTGTGAGAAGCAGTCTAAATTCTTCGTGAAATAGTGATTTTTGAAGCTAATAAAAAACACACGTGGAATTTAGGGACTATTCATGTTGTTGTTATTTCGTATCTTCCAGAATAAGGAATCCCATGGTTAAAAAATCACTGCGCCAGTTCACGCTGATGGCGACGGCAACCGTCACGCTGTTGTTAGGAAGTGTGCCGCTGTATGCGCAAACGGCGGACGTACAGCAAAAACTTGCCGAATTAGAGCGGCAGTCGGGAGGCAGACTGGGTGTGGCATTGATTAACACAGCAGATAATTCGCAAATACTTTATCGTGCTGATGAGCGCTTTGCGATGTGCAGCACCAGTAAAGTGATGGCCGTGGCCGCGGTGCTGAAGAAAAGTGAAAGCGAACCGAATCTGTTAAATCAGCGAGTTGAGATCAAAAAATCTGACCTTGTTAACTATAATCCGATTGCGGAAAAGCACGTCAATGGGACGATGTCACTGGCTGAGCTTAGCGCGGCCGCGCTACAGTACAGCGATAACGTGGCGATGAATAAGCTGATTGCTCACGTTGGCGGCCCGGCTAGCGTCACCGCGTTCGCCCGACAGCTGGGAGACGAAACGTTCCGTCTCGACCGTACCGAGCCGACGTTAAACACCGCCATTCCGGGCGATCCGCGTGATACCACTTCACCTCGGGCAATGGCGCAAACTCTGCGGAATCTGACGCTGGGTAAAGCATTGG
The DNA here is from genome assembly GCF_046487365.1 of Escherichia sp. WS1451. NCBI lineage: Bacteria > Pseudomonadati > Pseudomonadota > Gammaproteobacteria > Enterobacterales > Enterobacteriaceae > Escherichia > Escherichia sp. WS1451. Next base: position 3,601 of record NZ_JBJQJP010000048.1, on the reverse strand, counting down.
GCGACAGCCAACGGGCGCAGCTGGTGACATGGATGAAAGGCAATACCACCGGTGCAGCGAGCATTCAGGCTGGACTGCCTGCTTCCTGGGTTGTGGGGGATAAAACCGGCAGCGGTGGCTATGGCACCACCAACGATATCGCGGTGATCTGGCCAAAAGATCGTGCGCCGCTGATTCTGGTCACTTACTTCACCCAGCCTCAACCTAAGGCAGAAAGCCGTCGCGATGTATTAGCGTCGGCGGCTAAAATCGTCACCGACGGTTTGTAATAGCGGAAACGGAATGGGGAAACTCATTCCGTTTTTGTTTATCGCCTTAGACGGCAAAAGTGCTGTCGCCCACCTGCGCTTGCGCATACCAGGCCATAAGCTCCGTGGTTCCTGGTTCTCCTTCCGCTGGAGCCCAGTGCGCATAGTCATCGGCAGCCACGGGTTGATAGCCACCGTGTTTTACTTCAAAAATTATGCCACCGGTATCCAGCGACAGCACGGCATGCCAGGTTCCTGCGGCCATCTCCAGCACCGTACAGGTTTCCCCCAATATCGCCCGATGGGTGACGGTACCCCGATCGTCAAAATTCAGCACCACGAAACGACCCCTTAATGGCAACAGTAGCTCGAAGGTGTGAGGGTGTCGGTGCGGGCGCACGTAGGTCCCAGGTCATATTCCTTCCGGCGTCCGGCATTTTACCGCCAGACAGCTCGGGATTCGTGATATCACCGTTCTTGCAGAATACGGTCAGAGGGAAAATACCCGCCGTGAGCATGCAGCGCTGATACGTCAGCACTATCAGTATCGTGAATTTGCCTGGCCCTGGACATTTCGCCTTACCCGTCTTTTATATACCCGGAGCTGGATAAGCAACGAACGTCCTGGCCTGCTTTTCGATCTGGCGACAGGGTGGCTTATGCAACATCGTATTATTCTCCCCGGAGCCACTACGCTGACCCGGTTGATTTCAGAGGTAAGGGAAAAGGCGACGTTGCGCCTGTGGAACAAACTGGCACTGATACCGTCAGCCGAACAGCGTTCACAGCTGGAGATGCTGCTGGGGCCAACTGATTGCAGCCGCCTGTCTTTACTGGAATCACTGAAAAAGGGCCCTGTGACCATCAGTGGTCCGGCGTTTAATGAAGCAATTGAACGCTGGAAAACTCTGAACGATTTTGGCCTGCATGCTGAAAACCTGAGTACACTCCCGGCTGTGCGCCTGAAAAATCTCGCACGTTATGCTGGTATGACTTCGGTGTTCAATATTGCCAGGATGTCACCGCAGAAAAGGATGGCGGTTCTGGTTGCCTTTGTCCTTGCATGGGAAACGCTGGCGCTGGATGATGCATTGGACGTTCTGGACGCCATGCTGGCCGTTATCATCCGTGACGCCAGAAAGATTGGGCAGAAAAAACGGCTCCGCTCGCTGAAGGATCTGGATAAATCTGCATTGGCGCTCGCCAGCGCATGTTCGTACCTGCTGAAAGAAGAAACACCGGACGAATCGATTCGTGCTGAGGTGTTCAGCTACATCCCAAGGCAAAAGCTGGCTGAAATCATCACGCTTGTCCGTGAAATTGCCCGGCCCTCAGACGATAATTTTCATGAAGAAATGGTGGAGCAGTACGGGCGCGTTCGTCGTTTCCTGCCCCATCTGCTGAATACCGTTAAATTTTCATCCGCACCTGCCGGGGTTACCACTCTGAATGCCTGTGACTACCTCAGCCGGGAGTTCAGCTCACGGCGGCAGTTTTTTGACGACGCACCAACGGAAATTATCAGTCGGTCATGGAAACGGCTGGTGATTAACAAGGAAAAACATATCACCCGCAGGGGATACACGCTCTGCTTTCTCAGTAAACTGCAGGATAGTCTGAGGCGGAGGGATGTCTACGTTACCGGCAGTAACCGGTGGGGAGATCCTCGTGCAAGATTACTACAGGGTGCTGACTGGCAGGCAAACCGGATTAAGGTTTATCGTTCTTTGGGGCACCCGACAGACCCGCAGGAAGCAATAAAATCTCTGGGTCATCAGCTTGATAGTCGTTACAGACAGGTTGCTGCACGTCTTTGCGAAAATGAGGCTGTCGAACTCGATGTTTCTGGCCCGAAGCCCCGGTTGACAATTTCTCCCCTCGCCAGTCTTGATGAGCCGGACAGTCTGAAACGACTGAGCAAAATGATCAGTGATCTACTCCCTCCGGTGGATTTAACGGAGTTGCTGCTCGAAATTAACGCCCATACCGGATTTGCTGATGAGTTTTTCCATGCTAGTGAAGCCAGTGCCAGAGTTGATGATCTGCCCGTCAGCATCAGCGCCGTGCTGATGGCTGAAGCCTGCAATATCGGTCTGGAACCACTGATCAGATCAAATGTTCCTGCACTGACCCGACACCGGCTGAACTGGACAAAAGCGAACTATCTGCGGGCTGAAACTATCACCAGCGCTAATGCCAGACTGGTTGATTTTCAGGCAACGCTGCCACTGGCACAGATATGGGGTGGAGGAGAAGTGGCATCTGCAGATGGAATGCGCTTTGTTACGCCAGTCAGAACAATCAATGCCGGACCGAACCGCAAATACTTTGGTAATAACAGAGGGATCACCTGGTACAACTTTGTGTCCGATCAGTATTCCGGCTTTCATGGCATCGTTATACCGGGGACGCTGAGGGACTCTATCTTTGTGCTGGAAGGTCTTCTGGAACAGGAGACCGGGCTGAATCCAACCGAAATTATGACCGATACAGCAGGTGCCAGCGAACTTGTCTTTGGCCTTTTCTGGCTGCTGGGATACCAGTTTTCTCCACGCCTGGCTGATGCCGGTGCTTCGGTTTTCTGGCGAATGGACCATGATGCCGACTATGGCGTGCTGAATGATATTGCCAGAGGGCAATCAGATCCCCGAAAAATAGTCCTTCAGTGGGACGAAATGATCCGGACCGCTGGCTCCCTGAAGCTGGGCAAAGTACAGGTTTCAGTGCTGGTCCGTTCATTGCTGAAAAGTGAACGTCCTTCCGGACTGACTCAGGCAATCATTGAAGTGGGGCGCATCAACAAAACGCTGTATCTGCTTAATTATATTGATGATGAAGATTACCGCCGGCGCATTCTGACCCAGCTTAATCGGGGAGAAAGTCGCCATGCCGTTGCCAGAGCCATCTGTCACGGTCAAAAAGGTGAGATAAGAAAACGATATACCGACGGTCAGGAAGATCAACTGGGCACACTGGGGCTGGTCACTAACGCCGTCGTGTTATGGAACACTATTTATATGCAGGCAGCCCTGGATCATCTCCGGGCGCAGGGTGAAACACTGAATGATGAAGATATCGCACGCCTCTCCCCGCTTTGCCACGGACATATCAATATGCTCGGCCATTATTCCTTCACGCTGGCAGAACTGGTGACCAAAGGACATCTGAGACCATTAAAAGAGGCGTCAGAGGCAGAAAACGTTGCTTAACGTGAGTTTTCGTTCCACTGAGCGTCAGACCCCGATAATGCCCGATGACTTTGTCATGCAGCTCCACCGATTTTGAGAACGACAGCGACTTCCGTCCCAGCCGTGCCAGGTGCTGCCTCAGATTCAGGTTATGCCGCTCAATTC
>NZ_JBJQJP010000047.1:0-4785 GCF_046487365.1 Escherichia sp. WS1451 | reverse complement strand
TTTATTATGGTGATCCCCTGGGCGAAATGCGCCTGGTAAGCAGAGTTTTTGAAATGTAAGGCCTTTGAATAAGACAAAAGGCTGCCTCATCGCTAACTTTGCAACAGTGCCCATTTATGAATGTTCCTGTTATGGCTTATGTTCAAGAAAGCATTGCCCCTGAAATGATGGGCAAGGTGTTTTCCCTTTTGATGACCGCCATGACTCTTTCTATGCCGATAGGCTTACTTGTTGCAGGTCCGGTTGTTGAGGTTATAGGTGTTAATACATGGTTTTTCTGGTCTGGTGTTGCGTTGATAGTAAACGCTGTTCTCTGCCGCATTCTGACACGACGCTATGACAAAGTAACAATGAAACCGCAAGTGGACTGAAAAAAGGACCGGGTTGATGATAATTTGTAGTGGTGAGCTTCTGGGAGTACAAAACAAAGTGCTCAAAATTGTCGGGCTCATGGCGTTTAACGGTATTAATTTCGCTTATAATAATCTTTCTATAATAGCCTAAAGGAGAATATCTATGATACCTAATAGCGAAAATAAAAGAGTATGGTTTATTACCGGAGCAAGCAAGGGGCTTGGCTATGCTTTTACATGCGCCGCCTTGAAAGCCGGGGATAAAGTTGTTGCAGTTGCAAGGACTATCGATAATTTGGCGAAGCTAGAAGAAACATATCAAGAGAGCTTACTGCCATTAAACCTCGATGTTACAGATAGGGAGGCTGTTTTTTCTACGGTTGAAACAGCAGTTAAACATTTCGGTAGGCTTGATATTGTTGTTAATAATGCGGGTATCATGACTATGGGTATGATTGAAGAACTAAACGAATCCGATGCTCGGAAACTAATGGACACAAACTTTTTTGGAGCTCTTTGGGTTTGTCAGGCAGTGATGCCCTATTTGAGGTCGCAGCGTTCTGGACATATCATACAGATTACAAGCATTGGCGCTATTATCTCGGGTCCGATGTCTGGTATTTACAGTGCAAGTAAATTTGCGCTGGAAGGAATGAGTGAAGCCTTAGCAAAAGAAGCGGAACATTTCGGAGTGAAACTCACTATGGTGGAACCAGGAGGATATTGGACAGATTTATACACTTCGATGAGTTACAGCAATCCATTAGATTCATACGGTACACTGCGCGATGAGCTGGCGAAACAGTATTCCGAAGATTCGGTCGATAGTGATCCTTCCTTGGCAGCGGAAGCCCTTATGAAATTAGTAGCCAGCAATAATCCGCCTTTGAGGCTTATCCTTGGCAGCATGGTATACGATTTGGCGATGGATACCTTAAAAGCACGGATGGCTACCTGGGAAGAATGGGAAGCTGTTAGCCGTGCATCAGAAAAGGCTATTCCTGCACCGGAGAGATATGGAGTATAATACCAAACATGGTTTTTGAGGCAAGGACGAAACTATCATGAAAATTGAAATTATGGAATATAACCCGGATTGGACAAAGAATTTTGAAGAAGAGAAAATAAAATTGCTCCATTTTTTCGGTTCTCATGCCGTAGCCATTGAACATATCGGAAGCACGGCGATACCCAATCAACGGGCGAAACCGGTTATAGATATATTTATTGGCGTTTCGCCTTTTGCTGAACTACCTTTTATCAGCGCATTTTTAATGCAAAGGAGTATCACCACACTCCGACAGATATGACAGGCAGATATTTGTTTGCAAAATATACAAATGAAGTTTGGACCCATAATCTTCTTGCTTTGGTGTAGGTATAATACCCAAAAACGAAGTTTATGCGGAACAGGATAACACCTCGAAATCGGAGTTTATATGGCTTCGTGGGGGAGTTATGTGTTTGAGCTTTGTCGCATTAACGCGAATCAGGGGTTGACGGCAGAAATAGACTGGAATTACACTTCTTGGAGTCGGCGTTGCCGGAAAATTCTGATTGGATTAGTTGTTCGGGGTGCGAAAACAGTCGTAGTTCGGGGAAAAAACCGAATTTTGACCCAAAACCGCGAAAAACTCGAAATGACAGTTCCTATCAGTTTTCATAATGAATTAAAACAAAAAAATTAGGCTGCAAAGATAGGGAAAATGTGTCAATTTGCGTAAGTGATAATTAGTCAATTAAGATAAATGCTACTTTTGTAATCAAAGCAAAATGATATGAGCAAGATTTTTGGAATCGTAAATATAACCACCGATAGTTTTTCCGATGGAGGACTTTATTTAGATACAGATAAGGCAATTGAGCATGCTCTGCATTTGGTTGAAGATGGAGCAGATGTGATTGATTTGGGAGCCGCTTCCAGTAATCCTGATACAACTGAAGTGGGCGTTGTGGAAGAAATCAAAAGACTCAAACCTGTCATTAAGGCTTTAAAAGAAAAAGGCATTTCTATTTCTGTTGATACATTTAAACCTGAGGTTCAGAGTTTTTGCATAGAACAAAAGGTTGATTTTATTAATGATATTCAAGGTTTTCCTTATCCTGAGATTTATTCAGGCTTGGCAAAGTCAGATTGCAAACTTGTGTTGATGCACTCCGTTCAGCGAATTGGTGCAGCTACTAAAGTTGAAACGAATCCGGAAGAGGTTTTTACTTCCATGATGGAATTTTTTAAAGAAAGAATTGCTGCTTTAGTTGAGGCTGGTGTAAAGCGTGAACGAATTATTCTTGATCCGGGTATGGGCTTCTTTTTAGGCTCTAATCCAGAAACATCTATTCTTGTTTTGAAGCGTTTCCCTGAAATTCAAGAAGCTTTTAATTTGCAAGTAATGATTGCAGTGTCACGGAAATCATTCTTAGGTAAAATAACTGGAACCGATGTGAAATCTCGTTTAGCACCAACTCTTGCAGCAGAAATGTATGCATACAAAAAAGGTGCAGATTATCTCCGCACCCATGATGTTAAGTCTTTATCAGATGCCTTGAAAATATCCAAAGCCCTAGGTTAGTTTTATTTTTTTAGCTTTCTAAATGAATATGCTATACTTGCTCTGAAGTTGTGTTGGCGTACTTGACTTAGGTCTGGATCTTTCGAACTGTTACTAAGAGGGTAATCATAGCCAAACATAAACTGGAAATGTCCTAATTCTAAACCTGTTCCAATACCTACACTATAATCAAGAGGACTTAAACTTCCATCACTTCCAAAAGGTTTTGTGTACTTCTCTTGAGTTTTCGTAGCTAAATAGTAGTGTTTGTTGGTAAATCCAAATAATCCAATATTCAATCTTGCGACCGGGAAAGTCCTCTTGAAAGTACCACAAGTTCGCGGGATGGAGTTTTATCCCAGCTGCATCGAGAAAGGCATGCGCAGTGAGCGTGCTCTCAAGCTCGCCATCGCCGAAATGTATGTCAAAGGAGTAAGTACCCGCAGGGTCTCGGATATCGTCGAAATTCTTTGTGGCACCGAAGTCAGCTCGTCCCAGGTCAGCAGGCTGGCAAAGGAGCTCGATGAAGAGATTACGTCTTGGAAGGCGCAGCCTGTCGGACAGATTCAATACTTGGTACTTGATGCGACCTATGAATCGGTTCGCGTCGGTTCCCATGTGGTCAAGCAGGCGCTTCTAGTGGCTATTGGCGTTGATTACAGCGGGAATCGGCATATTCTTGACGCCGAAGTCGCGAACAGTGAGGCAGAGGTAAACTGGCGTTCCTTTCTCGAGGGTCTCGTACGACGAGGGATGCACGGCCTGCGAATGATCACCAGTGATGACCACTCAGGACTGCGCGCGGCAATCGATGCTGTCTTCCCTGGAATTCTGTGGCAACGCTGCCAGTTTCATCTGCAGCAGAATGCCCACTCCTACGTCACGAAAAAAGATGAGATCCCGCTGATAGCCGCTGATATTCGGAAGGTGTTCAATCGGAATATGTCAAGATAGTTTATGCCAGATTTTTGAGAGGTTTGCATCAAGCAGCCTTCGAAAGAGGACGGCATGACATTGAGACCGGCAAGGCGTCGTAGATACGCACTTTCCCAGTACGCCACCGTAAGGGGTTTTTCTCTTTGGCAGCAAGAATGGTTTGGTTTCTTTTTTCCTCGGCGCCGTAGGCGTCCGACTAACACCTGAATTAAGCCGCGCCGCGAAGCGGCGTCGGCTTGAATGAACTGTTAGATGCCAGCCCGATCAATGTGCGCTGACCTTGGATAGCAGATTTAGAACGGCGACGCCACTAACGATAAGTCCCATGCCAACGAACGCCCACAAGTCTAGTTTCTGGCCATGGAAGATCCAAGCGATAGCTGCCACAAGTACGATGCCGAGGCCAGCCCAAACAGCATAAGCAATGCCGACCGGGATGGACTTGAGTGCGAGAGAGAGGAAATAGAACGCAAGCCCGTAGCCAGCCACAACTACAACAGAAGGAACTAACTTGGTGAATCCATGGCTGGACTTCAGTGCGGAAGTTGCGACGACCTCACCAAATATTGCAATAGCCAGAAAGAGCCAGTTCTTCACGTGCAATCTCCTCTACGGTATGAAGGATAAATAGTGGTGGCTATGAGTTGCCAAAAACAGTCTTGCGGCTGTCGATTTTCTGTGAGCATACGCAACGCCAAATCTGGCATCTAACGCTTGAGTTAAGCCGCGCCGCGAAGCGGCGTCGGCTTGAACGAATTGTTAGACATTATTTGCCGACTACCTTGGTGATCTCGCCTTTCACGTAGTGAACAAATTCTTCCAACTGATCTGCGCGGGAGGCCAAGCGATCTTCTTCTTGTCCAAGATAAGCCTGTCTAGCTTCAAGTATGACGGGCTGATACTGGGCCGGCAGGCGCTCCATTGCCCAGTCGGCAGCGACATCCTTC
>NZ_JBJQJP010000046.1:0-4800 GCF_046487365.1 Escherichia sp. WS1451 | reverse complement strand
CACAGAATGATGTCACGCTGAAAATGCCGGCCTTTGAATGGGTTCATGTGCAGCTCCATCAGCAAAAGGGGATGATAAGTTTATCACCACCGACTATTTGCAACAGTGCCCGTTCTCATAATGCGATACACCCGCTTTGCATTAACCACAGGCAGGCCGTCCCGCTCCGACTCCCGTCGCAGCAGCGCCCACACACGGCGATAACCATACGTCGGCAGGTCAGCCACCGCCATGTTTATCCGGGACAATACGGTGGTATCGTCAGAACGGGGCTGCCGTCTGCGATCCTGTCAGTCAGATGGCCGGTGAACCCGAATGCTCAACTGCGCACGCGACACGCTAAGACTTCTGCAAACGTCGCTTATTCGTCGTTCCCAGGCAACGAGGGCGCATGCGCAATCCATTTTTTTGCCCGGCCGAACTCCACGGCCTCTTTGAGTATCTCGGCTTCCATCGTCTTTTTGCCCAGAAGGCGCTGGAGTTCGCGAATTTGCTTATTGGCGGCAGCGAGTTCGGAGGCCGGCACCACTTCCTCGCCCGATGCAACAGCCGTCAGTGAACCGTCTTAATATTGCTTGCGCCATTTGAATATCTGGTTTGCATTGATGCCATGCAGGCGCGCGACATGAGACACGGTCATACCGGGCTCCATAGTCTGCTGAATAATGGCAATTTTTTCCTGCGGTGTACGACGCCGACGCCGCTCAGGTCCTGATAACACTTCAACCATCTTATCGTTCTGACTGGTATTAAACATAGTTCCAAGACTACCTCTTATTTTAAGAGAGTCGAAGTGTCTGGTGATCTATGGGGCCAGTCTAGCCCTCTTCCAAGTGTAGGGAGATATAGTCAAAGTTTGCTTCTCCGCCGATGAGTCCGCCCTGCGTCGGATAGTCCGATTTTTTACCGGCGAAGCACGGCTCTCCTAACCCTATCTAAAGCGAATAACTTTTTTCAACAGGGCCGCGTGCCAATGCAAGAGCGATAGGCGCTCTACGCGCCAATTTGACCACTTAAAACAGGTAAATTGAGGGGTTGTAATGTGTTGATGTAACAGGCTTTTATTTTAATGTCTTGGCATATGTATAATGGTAGTCTAGCCCTCCTTTCAACAAGGAGTACTCATGGAAACCTACAATCATACATATCGGCACCACAACTTTTCACATAAAGACTTAAGTGATCTCACCTTCACCGCTTGCACATTCATTCGCAGCGACTTTCGACGTGCTAACTTGCGTGATACGACATTCGTCAACTGCAAGTTCATTGAACAGGGTGATATCGAAGGCTGCCACTTTGATGTCGCAGATCTTCGTGATGCAAGTTTCCAACAATGCCAACTTGCGATGGCAAACTTCAGTAATGCCAATTGCTACGGTATAGAGTTCCGTGCGTGTGATTTAAAAGGTGCCAACTTTTCCCGAACAAACTTTGCCCATCAAGTGAGTAATCGTATGTACTTTTGCTCAGCATTTATTTCTGGATGTAATCTTTCCTATGCCAATATGGAGAGGGTTTGTTTAGAAAAATGTGAGTTGTTTGAAAATCGCTGGATAGGAACGAACCTAGCGGGTGCATCACTGAAAGAGTCAGACTTAAGTCGAGGTGTTTTTTCCGAAGATGTCTGGGGGCAATTTAGCCTACAGGGTGCCAATTTATGCCACGCCGAACTCGACGGTTTAGATCCCCGCAAAGTCGATACATCAGGTATCAAAATTGCAGCCTGGCAGCAAGAACTGATTCTCGAAGCACTGGGTATTGTTGTTTATCCTGACTAATTGCTTTGATGTGTGATTTTAAACGCTCAAATTTATAAAACGAATAATATTGTCAACCTTGCAATAATAGACATAGGGACAACCATGTATAAATTTTTACCCTCAGGCGTCTTCACAATAGAGCCATATAGCAGTGGGTCACTTAGTGGGCTTAATTTTTCCATTAAAGATAATATTAATATTGCTCAGTATAAAACATCATATGGTAGCCCATCTTGGCAAGTAAACATAAGGCTGCCATTTATAAGGCACTGTTGCAAAAATGTGGAGGTGATAGGGGTACTACGCCGGAACCCCAGATTTTTCCGTCCGTTCAAATTATCCACGGTTGAGCAGCTTGATCCCGTCCGCCCGCAGTTGACCAACAGGGGAAATATGCCTGTACAAAGTTTGCCGGGTTATCCCAAGTTCCTGGCATAGCGTACTGACCTTTGTTTCTGATTGTCCCATTGATGCCATTGCCAGTCGCAGTTTGACTGGCGTCATTTTATAAGGTCGGCCGCCGTTCCGCCCACGGGCTCTTGCTGATGCCAGACCTGCAGTCGTTCTTTCAGCAATCAGTTCGCGCTCAAACTCCGCCAGTGCGGCAAAGATACCGAAGACAAGCTTGCCAGCGGCCGTTGTTGTGTCGATAGTCGCCCCGTGACCGGTCAGCACTTTCAGACCGGTCCCCCTCGCGGTCAGGTCGTGCACTGTATTAATGAGATGACGAAGATCACGACCGAGGCGGTCCAGCTTCCATACGACCGAGAGCATAAAAAATATTGGGGCAGCGTGAGCTATGCTGCCATCGCTGGTCCCTTCCCGTCACTTTGAAAACCCGGATACCAGCAGACAAATTTATCCTGCAGTTCGTTATTCAAAACGGCGGTCCGGGTCTGTAACAAATAATGAGCCCCTTTTCTGCTCCACTGCATCTGCTGCTTTTTGGCCATTCGTCTGGCGATCACTTCATTGATCGTGGATTCCACAAACGCGGTTGATACCGGCTCTCCGTACCGACGCATTTCGCCGTAGTTTGGGATCATCATCTTATTATTCCGGATGTAGGTATACATTTCATCCAGATGTTTTTGCAGGGATTTCAGGCTAGGATAGCTGAGTTCAGGGTCATCGCAATACATAACGCAATTATCAATATGTTCCAGCGCAGCGACAACATTGCCATGCCAGAGATATCGTTTAATGCTTTCCAGCAGTGCCAGAACTTTACTCCCCGCCTCTGGATCTGATACCAGCAGTCCCCGGGCATATTGCATGAGCACCTTCAGCCTCATGGTGATATGAAACCAGTCCAGCACATGCGTTGACTCAGGGTACATACCGAACTGGAGGTCCCTGAGATTATCCGCGCCGTCGGACAGAAAAAATATCTGCTGGTTGGCCTGCATTCCCTGCGCTGAAAGGTGGGTCATGAGCCTGCGTTCCGGATGACAGTCATCCTTCTGAACAAAACCGAAGCGGCGGGTGTCAGCAGGCGCACCAACGGAAAAAGACTTCCCGGCAATAATTTCAAAATTACGCTTTTTGTCATCCCGATCGCGAACATAACCACCATCTATACCCACCACAAGCGGTTTTCCTGGCCTGGGCAGGTTCCCCCAGTCGCGGGGGCAGCCGGAAAGAAAACCTGAATGAGCTTCAGCCTCAGCGTCAAGACGCTGCGCCACCTGGCATAAATGATTCCTCACCGTTGAGGCATTCAGGCTGTGGCCCACCGGCAGAATATCTTTCAGCAGACGAGTCGTCATTTCATAGGAGATCATCGAGGCCCAGCGGGTTTCAATATATTTCAGTGCCGGGTGAGAATAATCGCCGGCCCAGTCGCTGAGCAAACTGACTGTCTTTGTATCACTCTCTTCACAACGGCACCGGTACACCCGAAGCCCGGATACCGGAATAACGCCAAACAGCGTCCGGTACCGTATTTTCTGTTTGCCTTTGATTCTGCGCGCAGCAAGGCAGTGAGGGCACCGGATATGGTGTTGAGTATATTCGTCTGCCTGCAGCTGGACCACCGACTGCTGGACCGTATTCAGCAACAGCTTGGATTCTGACACCGATAATCCGATGTCGTTCCGGGTCTCCCCTGATTTCTGGATTGTCATCAGTTCCTCCGTTCGACTGGAGCCTGATTCATCGGTGATGACTATCTGGAGCGTCAGTTGCATCATTGCCTCCTGCTGTGGTGGATGACTATCTCCCGGCTACTGGTTGTTCATCTGGTGACGAAGCTTATAATATGTGGAAACGCCAAGGCCCGCATGGTCGCAGGCGATCCTGAGCCTGACCCCTCTGCTTCTGAGTGCGTCAATTTCCTGGATCTTTTTGATATCGGCGCCGGGGCGCCCTGTTTTTTCACCCCGTGCTTTTTTCGCGGCGATGCCGTCGGCCTGCCTTTCCTTCAGTAAGGCTCGTTCAAACTGGCTGAATGCCGACATCATGTGCAGCTGCAGTTCCTGCATCGGATTGTTTGTGCCGGCGCTGAACGTCAGCTGCTCTTTCAGAAAAATAAGGGTAACGCCCTGGTCACGAAGCCGGGTGGTGACAGCGCACATATCCGACATATTCCGGCAAAGGCGATCGATGGAATGAACCAGAAGCGTATCACCAGGGCGTAATTGCCCCAGGAGTTCCTGTAACCCCGGGCGGTTTGTGTCCTTCGCGCTGGCATGCTCAACACAAATTTTATCAGGCTGAAAACCCGCCTTTGACAATGCCTCTTCCTGACGGGCCGTATTCTGATCGGCCGAGCTTACCCTGATGTAGGCATATTGCACGCAAAACCTCCGGAAGGTCTTTAAACATCATAGAGATTTAAAGAATAATCCATAAACACTGATTTAGGGAGGTTTATAGACATTTTTTCGGGGATCTGAGAGGCATGCTGAAAACGTATACCTTTATAGGGCACTGTTGCAAATAGTCGGTGGTGATAAACTTATCATCCCCTTTTGCTGATGGAGCTGCACATGAACCCATTCAAAGGCCGGCATTTTCAGCGTGACATCATTCTGTG
>NZ_JBJQJP010000045.1:0-5758 GCF_046487365.1 Escherichia sp. WS1451 | reverse complement strand
TTATTATGGTGATCCCCTGGGCGAAATGCGCCTGGTAAGCAGAGTTTTTGAAATGTAAGGCCTTTGAATAAGACAAAAGGCTGCCTCATCGCTAACTTTGCAACAGTGCCGCCGCGACAGCCCGAAAACCACGGCCGCAGAAATTGACCGTTTCTTTGGACTTGAGGCCAGGTTTAAGGATATTGGCCGCGATACCAGTTTAGAAACCCGATCAGCTGAAAAAGGTCTGCCAGAAGCCACGGGGGAAAGCATGGCGTTTAACCAGAAACCCGATGAACATAACATGACAACCGGCACTGATTATCAGCCGGTGAGCAACGCAGAGGACGCCTTTCATCTTAAGCAGAACCCTATGGATGATTCCGTTGGCCTGCGGCGTCATGAAGCACAGCAAAATGATGCAGAGCTGGCCCATGATTATGCTGCTGCCGACGATCAGCAGTGGAGCGCGCAGGAGTATGCCGATTACGAGCATTATGCCGAAGCATCCGACTACGACTTTGACAGCAGCATTTACGACGATTACGCCATGCCGCAGACGTCTCAGGCGGAACAGAGCCATACCGGAAAAGAACACACCCATGAGCATGAAGAAGGGGGCCATGAAATCTGATGGAGCAGATCGACAAGCGCAAGCAGGATAAACTGAAGTTCGACCGGGTAATTAATCTGGCGCACAGACTGCCGCAACCGGCGATCCATGACTTACTACGCGCGCTGATACTGCCAATTCAGGCCGATTACTTGCTGGCCGTTGGCACGGAGGGCCAGGACGCGCGCCCGGACATGAACGAGCGCGAGTTCTTCTTCACAAAAATCATCTGGGCGATGGATTACACGCACATGAAATCACTCAGGCTTGCAGCTGAAGATTTTCCCCTGGCGCTTGCGACGGCCAAGATCCTGCCGTGGCCGTGGGGTGAATCAAGCTACCGGAGTGCTTTAGCCGATATAGGCAGCGCTAAGGGCAATCCGTGGGTACAGGATATTAACCACCGCGTTACTTTGTGGTTGCCCTGGCGGATAGGCTTTGTACGAGGAGGGAACCATTCTATTGCCAGCGGCGTTCTGGCCGGTGAGGGTGAGGTAATACCCGATACGGTTTATGATATGCGGTATTTGCTCGATATTGTCAGCACTGACGGGTATTACTGGTACATGAGCGGGAAGATCTGCGAGAGAGTCAGTGACTACCGTACAGCCGCCTTTTTTGAAATAGGCCGCCTGCTTACACTGTGATTCCTTCAAAATATCTCAACGAAATTTCCCGACACCTGTTTAAGGGGGAACCGCAGAATTCGGATTTCATATAACCTATTTTTGTTGTTCAAGTTTGATTCCTTGGACTCTTCAGAATACAGACAGCAAATAAAGACCTTTCGTTTGAAGTATGTATTTCTTGCAGCAAAAATAATCAAAACCGCAAGATATGTAATCATGAAGTTGTCGGAAAACTATCCGTACAAGGGAGTGTATGAAAAATGTCTGGTATAATAAGAATATCATCAATAAAATTGAGTGTTGCTCTGTGGATAACTTGCAGAGTTTATTAAGTATCATTGCAGCAAAGATGAAATCAATGATTTATCAAAAATGATTGAAAGGTGGTTGTAAATAATGTTACAATGTGTGAGAAGCAGTCTAAATTCTTCGTGAAATAGTGATTTTTGAAGCTAATAAAAAACACACGTGGAATTTAGGGAATACTGATGTAACACGGATTGACCGTATTGGGAGTTTGAGATGGTGACAAAGAGAGTGCAACGGATGATGTTCGCGGCGGCGGCGTGCATTCCGCTGCTGCTGGGCAGCGCGCCGCTTTATGCGCAGACGAGTGCGGTGCAGCAAAAGCTGGCGGCGCTGGAGAAAAGCAGCGGAGGGCGGCTGGGCGTCGCGCTCATCGATACCGCAGATAATACGCAGGTGCTTTATCGCGGTGATGAACGCTTTCCAATGTGCAGTACCAGTAAAGTTATGGCGGTCGCGGCGGTGCTTAAGCAGAGTGAAACGCAAAAGCAGCTGCTTAATCAGCCTGTCGAGATCAAGCCTGCCGATCTGGTTAACTACAATCCGATTGCCGAAAAACACGTCAACGGCACAATGACGCTGGCAGAACTGAGCGCGGCCGCGTTGCAGTACAGCGACAATACCGCCATGAACAAATTGATTGCCCAGCTCGGTGGCCCGGGAGGCGTGACGGCTTTTGCCCGCGCGATCGGCGATGAGACGTTTCGTCTGGATCGCACTGAACCTACGCTGAATACCGCCATTCCCGGCGACCCGAGAGACACCACCACGCCGCGGGCGATGGCGCAGACGTTGCGTCAGCTTACGCTGGGTCATGCGCTGGGCGAAACCCAGCGGGCGCAGTTGGTGACGTGGCTCAAAGGCAATACGACCGGCGCAGCCAGCATTCGGGCCGGCTTACCGACGTCGTGGACTGTGGGTGATAAGACCGGCAGCGGCGACTACGGCACCACCAATGATATTGCGGTGATCTGGCCGCAGGGTCGTGCGCCGCTGGTTCTGGTGACCTATTTTACCCAGCCGCAACAGAACGCAGAGCGCCGCCGCGATGTGCTGGCTTCAGCGGCGAGAATCATCGCCGAAGGGCTGTAACTGGTTTTGTTGAATAAATCGAACTTTTGCTGAGTTGAAGGATCAGATCACGTATCTTCCCGACAACGCAGACCGTTCCGTGGCAAAGCAAAAGTTCAAAATCACCAACTGGCCCACCTACAATAAAGCCCTCATCAACCGTGGCTCCATAACTTTCTGGCTGGATGATGAAGCTATTCAGGCCTGGTATGAGTCAGCAACACCTTCTTCACGAGGCAGACCTCAGCGCTATTCTGACCTTGCCATCACGACTGTGCTGGTCATTAAACGCGTATTCAGGCTGACCCTGCGCGCTGCGCAGGGCTTTATTGATTCCATTTTTTCTCTGATGAACGTTCCGCTACGCTGCCCGGATTACAGCTGTGTCAGCAGGCGGGCAAAGTCGGTTAATATCAGTTTCAAAACGCCCACCCGGGGTGAAATCGCACACCTGGTAATTGATTCCACCGGGCTGAAGGTCTTCGGTGAAGGCGAGTGGAAAGTCAAAAAGCATGGCCAGGAACGCCGTCGTATATGGCGTAAGCTGCATCTGGCAGTTGACAGTAAAACACATGAAATCATCTGCGCTGACCTGTCGCTGAACAACGTTACGGACTCAGAGGCCTTCCCCGGGTTAATCCGGCAAACCCACCGGAAAATCAGGTCAGCCGCCGCCGATGGAGCTTACGATACCCGGCTCTGTCACGATGAACTGCGGCGTAAGAAAATCAGCGCGCTTATCCCGCCCCGAAAAGGTGCGGGTTACTGGCCCGGTGAATATGCAGACCGTAACCGTGCAGTGGCTAATCAGCGAATGACCGGGAGTAATGCGCGGTGGAAATGGACAACAGATTACAACCGTCGCTCGATAGCGGAAACGGCGATGTACCGGGTAAAACAGCTGTTCGGGGGTTCACTGACGCTGCGTGACTACGATGGTCAGGTTGCGGAGGCTATGGCCCTGGTACGAGCGCTGAACAAAATGACGAAAGCAGGTATGCCTGAAAGCGTGCGTATTGCCTGAAAACACAACCCGCTACGGGGGAGACTTACCCGAAATCTGATTTATTCAACAAAGCCACGCGCTGGACACACCACGATGACAGCGGTTTTATCCCTTACGCCATCACCACCGGCCTTGATTACGAGGCGATGACCGAACAGCGCAAAGGCTATGAGAACTTTGTTTATCAGAACGGCGTTTACGATCTCGGCACCAAAGGTGATATGCGACGTAACGAACGTAACCTGATGTGGAACCTCGATCCCTACATTCAAACGCACTGGCAGCTCACCTCAGCCCTGGGGCTGGACGCCGGGGCGCGCTATAGCTCGGTATGGTTTGATTCCAACGATCGTTATGTTGTAGGTAAAAATGGTGATGATAGCGGCGAAGCGAGCTATCACAAGTGGCTTCCGGCGGCAGCGCTGAAGTATGCCATGACGCCGCAGTGGAACGTTTACCTCTCTGCCGGGAGGGGATTTGAAACGCCGACCATTAACGAGCTGTCCTATCGTCCCGATGGTCAGTCCGGGCTTAACTTTGCTCTGCAACCGGCCACTAACACCACCGTTGAAGCAGGCAGTAAATGGCAGGTGGGCACCGGGATGGCGAGCCTGAGCGTCTTCAATACGGACACGAAAAATGAAATTGTCGTTGCCGCCAGCGACAATGGCCGTACGTCCTATCAGAACGCGGGCAAGACGCGCCGCCGCGGGGTCGAACTGGGATGGGATCAGCAATTTGCGCCCGCCTGGCGCGCCAAACTGGCGTGGACGCTGCTGGATGCGACCTACCGTGAAAACGCCGGCGATGCTATTCAGAGCGGCAATCGGATCCCGGGGATTGCACGTAATAGCGCCTATGCCTCCTTTGGCTGGGTGCCGGAAGAGGGATGGTACGCTGGCGCTGAAGTCCGCTATATGAGCGATATTCAGGTCAACGATGCCAATAGCGAGCAGGCTCCAGCCTATACGGTGACGGCACTGAATACCGGCTATAAATATGTGCTAGATAACTGGACCGTCGACCTCTATACGCGCGTTGATAACCTGTTTGATAAGCGCTACGTCGGCTCTGTTATCGTCAACGAGAGCAACGGACGCTATTATGAACCGGCGCCGGGCCGTAACTATGGCGTTGGGCTATCGGTCAGCTATCAGTTTGATTCGCTGTAACAATACGGCTGCCGGAGAGTGCTATTGAGGTGAGGCTCCGGCAGCGGGTAAAGGCGTTGATTCCTGGTAACAATAAGCTGCTTATTGATGTATCAGTAAGCATGCCGGCAGCCATTGCGCTTGATATAATACTACCCCATATGAGCAAGAGTATTTTCACGGAAAAGCTAGCAGCCAATTTCGGCCTCGCGGCCTTCCCGCTTCTCAATTGAGCATATAATTTTTCCGCAGCCAAAACCTGCTCAGGTTCAGGCTTGGTCCTTACAGACTGGTATTCAACAATCGAACCATTCTTAGCTATTGGCGTTACATAAGCACTTACCCAATAGTGGTCGCCATTTTTACAGCGATTTTTTACTAGCCCCATCCATGAGCGGCCAGATTTTAATGTACTCCACATATGCTCAAATGCAGCAGGCGGCATATCTGGGTGTCTTACGATGTTGTGAGGCTGGCCTAATAGTTCTTCCTCAGTGAAACCACTGATTTTAATGAAGTCAGGATTAACGTACGTGATATGGCTTTGAGGGGAGGTAGTCGAAAGAATATTGGCATCTTTTGGGAGTTCTAAGTTTCGACCCGTCACTGGTAAATTCTGGCGCATAAGAACCTCAAGGGTTGGCTGTTTTATTTTATTGTTTTCGGCATTAAGCCCAATTTCTTGAGCGTTACGATAAAGCTAGCATGGAAACGATAGGTGCAAGCAAGTTAAGGGTTGCATCGCGCATGTCAATCTAGGCTATACCCTAACCTGATGTCAGATGCCATGTGTAAATTGCGTCAGGATAGGATTGAATTTTGAATTTATTGACATATCTCGTTGAAGGTCATAGAGTCTTCCCTGACATTTTGCAGGGAATTCCATGACTGGACAGCGCATTGGGTATATCAGGGTCAGCACCTTCGACCAGAACCCGGAACGGCAACTGGAAGGCGTCAAGGTTGATCGCGCTTTTAGCGACAAGGCATCCGGCAAGGATGT
>NZ_JBJQJP010000044.1:0-5769 GCF_046487365.1 Escherichia sp. WS1451 | reverse complement strand
GAGTGCCCACACAGATTGTCTGATAAATTGTTAAAGAGCAGTGCCGCTTCGCTTTTTCTCAGCGGCGCGGGGTGTGCATAATACGCTTTCCCGCTACAGAGTCAAGCATTTATTTTTGCTTTCTCTGCCGGAATTCTCAGGAGAACCCCGCTGACCCGGCGGCGTGTTTGCCGTTGTTCCGTGTCAGTGGTGGCGCATTATAGGGAGTTATTCCGGCCTGACAAGCGAAAAATATAAAAACTTTATCGTTCGCTCACTTTTCAGGCAAAACATCTTAAATATAGTCTTTTCCGTCTAACTTATAGACAAAAACGAGCCCCGAAGGGCTCGTTGTATCATTTACTGGACGGCGACAATCCGGTCTTCATTAACTTCCAGGCGAATCACTTTACCCGGAACCAATTCACCAGACAGTATTTGCTGTGCCAGCGGGTTTTCGATCTGCTGCTGAATTGCACGTTTCAGAGGACGTGCACCATAGACCGGATCGTAACCGTTCTCGCTCAGCAGTTTCAGCGCCTCGTCAGAAATGTGGATTTCATAACCACGTTCTTCCAGACGTTTATACAGACGTTTCAACTGAATCTGCGCAATCGACGCAATGTGCTGTTCACCCAGCGGATGGAAGACCACCACTTCATCGATACGGTTAATGAATTCCGGACGGAAGTTATGGCTTACCACACCGAGCACCAGCTCTTTCATGTGCGCATAATCCAGTTCACCGAAGCGTTCCTGAATCAAATCGGAACCGAGGTTAGAGGTCATAATGACAACCGTATTACGGAAGTCGACCGTTCTCCCCTGCCCGTCAGTCAGACGCCCATCATCCAATACCTGCAACAGAATGTTGAAGACATCCGGATGCGCTTTTTCCACTTCATCCAGCAGGATGACGGAATACGGACGACGACGCACCGCTTCGGTCAGGTAGCCACCTTCTTCATAACCGACATATCCCGGAGGCGCACCAACCAGACGAGACACCGAGTGTTTCTCCATAAACTCGGACATATCGATACGGATCATCGCCTCGTCGCTATCAAACATAAAGTTCGCCAGCGCCTTACAAAGCTCAGTTTTCCCCACACCCGTTGGGCCGAGGAACAGGAATGAACCAATCGGGCGATTTGGATCCGCCAGCCCCGCACGGCTACGACGAATAGCGTTAGATACCGCATCAACCGCTTCGTTCTGACCAATAACGCGATGGTGCAGTTCTTGCTCCATACGCAGCAGTTTTTCGCGCTCGCTTTCCATCATGCGAGAAACCGGAATCCCCGTCCAACGCGCCAGCACTTCAGCAATTTCGGCATCGGTCACTTTATTACGCAACAGACGCATAGTTTTGCCTTCGAGCTGCGTTGCGGCTTCCAGTTGCTTTTCCAGTTCCGGGATTTTGCCGTATTGCAGCTCAGACATCCGCGCCAGGTCACCCACACGGCGAGCCTGTTCAATAGCGATTTTCGCCTGTTCCAGTTCCGCTTTAATGGTCTGCGTACCAGAAAGCGATGCTTTCTCTGCTTTCCACTCTTCTTCTAACTCGGAGTACTGACGTTCTTTGTCGCTCAGTTCTTCGTTGAGCATATCCAGGCGTTTTTTACTGGCTTCATCAGACTCTTTCATTAACGCCTGTTGTTCCAGTTTGAGCTGGATGATACGGCGATCGAGTCGGTCGAGTTCTTCTGGTTTTGAGTCAATCTGCATACGAATGCTGGATGCTGCTTCATCGATCAGGTCGATGGCTTTATCCGGCAGCTGACGGTCAGCAATGTAGCGATGAGACAACGTCGCCGCTGCAACAATTGCCGGGTCAGTAATTTGCACATGGTGGTGCAATTCGTAACGTTCTTTCAGGCCACGCAGAATCGCAATGGTATCTTCAACAGAAGGCTCGGCAACAAACACTTTTTGGAAACGACGTTCCAGCGCAGCATCTTTTTCGATGTACTGGCGATATTCGTCAAGCGTCGTGGCACCTACGCAGTGCAATTCACCACGCGCCAGCGCCGGTTTCAGCATGTTTCCGGCGTCCATTGCGCCATCGGCTTTACCCGCGCCGACCATGGTATGTAATTCGTCGATAAACAGGATGACGTTGCCTTCCTGTTTGGCAAGATCGTTAAGTACGCCTTTTAAACGTTCTTCAAACTCACCGCGATATTTCGCCCCAGCCACCAGCGCGCCCATATCCAGCGCCAGTACGCGGCGGCCTTTCAACCCTTCGGGCACTTCGCCGTTGATAATACGCTGCGCCAGACCTTCAACGATGGCAGTCTTACCGACGCCGGGTTCACCAATCAGTACCGGGTTATTTTTAGTACGACGTTGCAGCACCTGAATGGTACGGCGAATTTCTTCATCACGACCAATCACCGGATCGAGTTTACCCTGTTCGGCTCGTTCGGTAAGGTCGATGGTATATTTTTTCAAAGCCTGACGTTGGTCTTCAGCACCTTGATCGTTCACGCTTTCACCTCCACGCATTTGTTCAATCGCTTGAGTAATGTTGGCGGTGGTCGCCCCTGCTGCTTTCAGGATGTCGGCCAGCGTGCCGCGAGACTCAAGTGCCGCCAGAACGAACAGTTCTGACGAGATAAAGTTATCACCACGTTTTTGCGCCAGCTTGTCGCAAAGATTAAGAACGCGCACCAGATCCTGTGATGGCTGGACATCACCACCAGTACCTTCAACCTGCGGTAAACGATTTAATGCCTGATTGATATCTGTGCGCAACTGGCCAGCATTTATGCCAGCGGATGTTAATAAAGGACTAACCGAACCCCCTTCCTGATTCAGCAGGGCGCTCATTAAATGAAGTGGTTCGATGAATTGGTTGTCGTGCCCGAGTGCAAGTGATTGGGCATCGGCAAGAGCAAGCTGGAATTTATTAGTAAGACGATCCAGACGCATAACTCCTCCCATAACGGATCAAAGTTGCTACTGGAGATTAAATGAGGTCATCCCTCAATTATTCAAGGTTATTGACCAGATTAATGTGAAAAGAAAATCACGCGTACCGGATCGTCTTGATTCTTTAGGTTATATCAGCCAAATGAAACTTGCCATACGACCGGTGGTCTTGTCGCGACGATAAGAGAAGAAAGTCTCATTTTCCGTATATGTACAACGGCCGCCGCCGAAAATTTGTTCAACGCCAACGCTCGCCAGACGCTGTCGGGCAAGGAGATAAATATCCGCCAGATACTTATCACCATGCTGAATGAAAGCTGTACTCGCTTTGGCGTCTACTGCCATAAACGCCTCGCGAACCTCCGCCCCCACTTCAAACGCGCGTGGACCAATTGCCGGCCCTAACCAGGCGAGAATATTTTCCGGATTATCAGCAAAACAAGAAACCGTCTCTTCCAGCACGCCAGAACACAGCCCGCGCCAGCCTGCATGAGCGGCGGCAACTTCCGTTCCCGTACGATTGCAAAACAGCACAGGGAGGCAGTCAGCCGTCATCACTGCGCAAACCGTGCCGGGCGTATTGCTATAAGAGGCATCAGCTCGTTTTGAGGCATAAGGTTCGCCAGTAAGCTTAAGCACATCTTTGCCGTGTACCTGCTCAAGCCAGACCGGTTTTGAAGGCAAATTGCCCGCAGCAAAAAGTCGCTTGCGATTCTCTTCAACGTGATCCGGGTTATCGCCACAATGGGCACCGAGGTTGAGCGAGTCATACGGGGGCAAGCTCACGCCGCCGATACGAGTAGAGCTACAAGCCGCAACACCTTTTGGCAGCGGCCACTGCGGGACAATCAGCTTACTCATAACCAGTCCACTTCATCCTTATGCTCTTCGAAATCGGCGCGCATCACCTCAATCAGCTCCACCATATCTTGTGGAATAGGCGCATGCCATTCCATTTCGATACCGGAGATCGGGTGATAAAGACGCAGCATGGTTGCATGAAGCGCCTGGCGGTCAAATTTACGCAGCGTGGAGATAAACGCTTCCGAAGCACCTTTTGGCGGACGCGGACGGCCACCATAAACCGGATCGCCCACCAGCGGATGAGTGATATGGGCCATATGCACGCGGATCTGGTGCGTACGTCCAGTTTCCAGACGCAACCGCAGACGCGTGTGCACACGGAAGTGTTCCATGATGCGATAGTGAGTCACCGCTGGTTTGCCCATCGGATGCACCGCCATATGGGTACGTTTGGTCGGGTGGCGGCTGATTGGTTCATCTACTGTACCGCCAGCGGTCATATGACCAATTGCCACCGCTTCATACTCACGAGTAATTTCACGCCTTTGCAAAGATTCGACTAAACGCGTCTGAGCCGGAACGGTTTTTGCCACAACCATCAGGCCAGTGGTGTCTTTATCCAGACGATGGACGATGCCTGCACGCGGTACATCGGCAATGGGCGGATAATAATGAAGCAATGCATTCAGTACCGTGCCATCCGGGTTACCCGCGCCAGGATGTACCACCAGGTCGCGCGGTTTATTAATGACGATGATATCGTCATCTTCATAGACGATATCCAGCGGGATATCCTGCGGTTCAAAACGCGCTTCTTCTTCAATCTCAGCGTTGATGGCCACCTGCTCGCCACCCAATACTTTTTCTTTCGGCTTATCACAAACTTTGCCGTTAACCAGCACGCGCTGGTCGAGGATCCATTCTTTTATCCGCGAACGTGAATAATCCGGGAACATTTCGGCCAAAGCCTGATCTAAGCGTTGACCGAGTTGGTTTTCGGACACCGTTGCAGTGAGCTGTACTCGTTGTGCCATATATACTGCTTCTTCGTTTATCGTTGGGGTTTTACGGCTTTGCCGTTTAATATAGTGTGCTATTGTAGCTGGTCTTAACCGGGAGCAGGAACAGAGAATCTCCCGTATTACATTTTGAGGAAAGTCAAAACGTCATGACGCGCATGAAATATCTGGTGGCAGCCGCCACACTAAGCCTGTTTTTGGCGGGTTGCTCGGGGTCAAAGGAAGAAGTACCTGATAATCCGCCAAATGAAATTTACGCGACTGCACAACAAAAGCTGCAGGACGGTAACTGGAGACAGGCAATAACGCAACTGGAAGCGTTAGATAATCGCTATCCGTTTGGTCCGTATTCGCAGCAGGTGCAGCTGGATCTCATCTACGCCTACTATAAAAACGCCGATTTGCCGTTAGCACAGGCTGCCATCGATCGTTTTATTCGCCTTAACCCGACCCATCCGAATATCGATTATGTCATGTACATGCGTGGCCTGACCAATATGGCGCTGGATGACAGTGCGCTGCAAGGGTTCTTTGGCGTTGACCGTAGCGATCGCGATCCTCAACATGCACGAGCTGCGTTTAGTGACTTTTCCAAACTGGTGCGCGGCTATCCGAACAGTCAGTACACCACCGATGCCACCAAACGTCTGGTATTCCTGAAAGATCGTCTGGCGAAATATGAATACTCCGTTGCCGAGTATTATACAGAACGTGGTGCATGGGTTGCTGTCGTTAACCGCGTAGAAGGCATGTTGCGCGACTATCCGGATACCCAGGCTACGCGTGATGCGCTGCCGCTGATGGAAAATGCATACCGTCAGATGCAGATGAATGCGCAAGCTGAAAAAGTAGCGAAAATCATCGCCGCAAACAGCAGCAATACATAACAGAAACCTGAAACACAAAACGGCAGCCTTGAGCTGTAATGCCGATCAGTTAAGGATCAGTTGACCGATCCAGTGGCTGTGTAAGAATCCGGAAACGCTCACTTGTTTCCGGATTTTTTTATGCACATTGGACAGGCTCTTGATCT
>NZ_JBJQJP010000043.1:0-8332 GCF_046487365.1 Escherichia sp. WS1451 | reverse complement strand
TGACGCCCGTCTGACACGTTACTTCCGCTTGTTCAGCCAGTTCACGATCATGCTGGCAAGAATGCCAGCAATGACCGGAGCCGCTAAATCATGCCAGAAGGCCATGCCCAGTTCTGCGAGCGTCATATAGCCGCCTGTGTTGTAATGACAACGTTTCGCGGCTATTCTTGAGTGGTCTAGGTTCAAGATTAGCCCCCGTGATGTTGTCAGGTGCATACCTGCAACGTGCGGGGGTTTTCTCTCTCCAGCAACCAATGCCACCAGGGATTAAGCCCCCGCAACATTGCGCCTCACCGGAACCTTTCCGGCTTGCCGCTGATTCTACGATTGCTTTTTACCGTCAGCACCCGGCAATCTTCCTCATTGCGCGATGCCTTCCAGCTTAATTTCTTTATTTGCAATAGTTGCAGTTCATATCCGGGCTGACTCCAGACTGGTAGTGAAATGCGCAATTTTGTAGAATTGCGCCTCCTCGCGACCTCCCCAGTGAATCTGTTGCCTCATTTTTTACATACTGCGTATTCGACTTCTCCACCTGTTGCGCAAGAGAAACTGGGTTTATTCATTTTTGCGAGGCCGACTTCTTTCTGGACAGGACTTTATGCAGCACAACACACTACCGAAACACGATCAGAAAATGCCGTTTACACGCTACGACTTCGGCTGGGTTTTATTATGCATAGGCATGGCGATTGGTGCCGGAACCGTGCTGATGCCAGTACAAATTGGCTTGAAGGGAATTTGGGTATTTATTACCGCAGCGATCATTGCTTATCCTGCCACCTGGGTAGTGCAGGACATTTATTTAAAAACCCTTTCTGAAAGCGATTCCTGTAATGACTACACCGATATTATCAGTCATTACCTGGGGAAGAACTGGGGAATTTTCCTCGGGGTTATCTACTTTTTGATGATTATCCACGGGATTTTTATCTACTCTCTCTCCGTGGTTTTCGACAGCGCCTCGTACCTGAAAACCTTTGGTTTAACCGATGCCGATCTTTCACAATCTCTACTTTATAAAGTCGCCATTTTCGCCGTACTGGTGGCAATTGCGTCTGGTGGTGAACGATTACTGTTTAAGATTTCCGGGCCAATGGTGGTGGTCAAAGTAGGGATTATCGTCGTGTTCGGTTTTGCGATGATCCCGCACTGGAATTTCGCCAATATAACCGCCTTCCCGCAAGCCTCCGACTTTTTCCGCGATGTCCTGCTTACTATTCCATTTTGCTTCTTTTCCGCGGTATTTATTCAGGTACTTAACCCAATGAATATTGCCTATCGTAAACGGGAAGCGGATAAAGTACTGGCAACCCGGCTCGCGCTGCGTACCCACCGAATTAGTTATGTCACGCTCATCGCGGTGATCCTGTTTTTTGCCTTTTCGTTTACCTTCTCAATTAGCCACGAAGAAGCCGTTTCTGCCTTTGAACAAAATATCTCGGCACTGGCACTGGCCGCGCAGGTGATCCCTGGGCATATCATTCATATCACCTCTACGGTGCTGAATATCTTTGCCGTACTGACCGCATTCTTTGGCATTTATCTCGGTTTCCACGAGGCCATTAAAGGCATTATTCTCAATCTGTTAAGCCGAATTATTGATACCAAGAAAATTAATTCACGCGTGCTGACTCTGGCGATCTGCGCTTTTATCGTCATTACGTTGACGATTTGGGTTTCGTTTCGTGTATCGGTGCTGGTGTTCTTTCAGTTGGGAAGCCCGTTATATGGCATTGTGTCGTGCCTCATTCCGTTTTTCCTGATCTATAAAGTCGCACAACTGGAAAAACTTCGCGGGTTTAAAGCCTGGATGATTCTGCTGTACGGCATTTTGTTATGCTTGTCGCCACTGTTGAAGCTGATTGAGTAAACCGGAGCGCATGGCCCCGGTTTTGTGAGTTACCGCTGCGGATTTTCATCCTGATCAACAGCAAAACAAGCTACCAGTTGACCGCCGTAGTCTTTTAGCTGCGGCTGCAACTGGGTGCAGGGGCCGAAGCGCCGACGACAGCGGGCATTGAAGGCACAGCCTGGCGGTGGATTGAGCGGGCTTGGCAGTTCACCGGTGAGCTTGATGCGCTCGCGGCGATCGTCCGGGTTCAGGCGCGGCGTCGCGGAGAGTAGCGCCTGAGTGTACGGATGACGCGGGTTATTGAAGATTTGGTCCTTCGTTCCCTTCTCCACGCAGCGGCCCAGGTACATCACCATCACTTCATCGGCAATGTGCTCAACCACTGACAGGTCGTGCGAGATAAAGACATAAGACAGCCCCAACTCCTGCTGCAAATCCATCATCAGATTCAGCACCTGCGCACGCACTGAAACGTCCAGCGCGGAAACCGGTTCATCGGCAATCACCACATCCGGGTCGAGCATCAGACCACGGGCAATGGCGATACGCTGACGCTGACCGCCGGAGAACATATGCGGATAGCGGTCGTAATGCTCGGTTTTCAGGCCGACTTTCGCCATCATCGACAGGGCTTTTTCCCGACGCTGATCTTTGCTTAAGCTGGTATTAATAAGCAGCGGCTCTTCAAGAATTTGCCCAACTTTTTTACGCGGATTTAGCGAACCATAGGGATTCTGAAAGACGATCTGGATTTTCTGCCGACGCAACTTCTGCGCCTGCGGATCGTGCTTGAGCAGATCCTGCCCCTGGTAATACAGCTCACCACCGGTGGGCGTTTCGATCATCGTAAGCAACCGACCGAGGGTCGATTTACCGCAGCCGGATTCACCTACTACTGCCAGCGTTTTGCCACGTTCAAGGTTAAACGAAACGCCGTCCAGCGCCTTCACCAGACGTTCCGGCGCGAACATACCTTTCTTCACCGGATAATGTTTTTTCAGGTCGATAGCCTGCAACAGCGGTTGTTGCGAGGTGGCCTCTTGCGTACTCATAGTGTCGGCCTCCCGGCATCATCAAGTGGGTAGTGGCATTTGGACTGACGCCCGTCAGCGAGCATATTCAGCGCCGGTTCTTCAGCGCGGCATTTGTCAGTGGCGTAGGGGCAGCGCGGGTTAAGCAGGCAGCCGTTCGGACGGTCATACTTGCCGGGAACAACACCTGGCAACGACGCCAGACGTTCTTTATCCTGAGCAAATTCCGGCAGCGCACGCAGCAATGCCTGAGTATACGGGTGACGCGGCGCATGGAAGATGGCGTGCGCATCGCCCGTTTCCACCACCTGACCTGCATACATCACGATGATTTTATGTGCCGCTTCCGCCACCAGCGCCAGGTCATGGGTAATTAACACCAGCGCCATGTTCTCTTTCTGCTGTAGCTCCAGCAGTAGTTCAATGATTTGCGCCTGAATGGTCACGTCCAGCGCAGTGGTTGGTTCATCGGCAATCAGCAGTTTTGGCCGACAGGCAATCGCCATGGCGATCATCACGCGCTGGCTCATGCCGCCGGAAAGCTGATGCGGGTAAACATCCAGACGCGATGCCGGATCGGGAATACCGACCTGATTCAGCAGGTCAATCGCCCGCTGACGGCGGGTACTTTTGTTGCCGCCCTGATGCACCTTAATCGCTTCCATAATCTGGAAACCCACGGTGTAGCACGGGTTAAGGCTGGTCATCGGGTCCTGGAAGATCATCGCCACTTCGGCACCCACCAGGTTGCGGCGCTCTTTTTCTGAGATACGCTGTAAATCCTGACCGTTAAACTCCAGTTTTTCCGCCATTACGCGGCCCGGATAATCAATCAGCCCCATAATCGCCAGCGAACTGACCGACTTACCGGAGCCAGACTCACCCACAATCCCGACCACTTCACCCTGTTTTACGCTGTAGCTGATGCGGTCTACGGCGCGGAACGGTGCGCTTTCGTCGCCGAAATGCACCGATAATTTATCTATATTTAATAACGCCATCTCGAACCTCTTACTGCTTCAGTTTGGGATCGAGCGCGTCACGCAGACCGTCACCCATCAGGTTAAATGCCAGCACCGTCAGCAGTATCGCCAGACCCGGGAAGGTCACGACCCACCAGGCGCTTTGCGCAAACTGCAACACGTCGGAGAGCATAGTGCCCCACTCCGGTGTTGGCGGCTGAGCCCCCATGCCGAGGAAACCAAGAGCAGCCATATCGAGAATGGCGTTAGAGAAACCGAGCGACGCCTGAACAATCAGCGGCGCAAGGCAGTTCGGGAAGATGTTAATAAACATCTGGCGCATTGCCCCGGCACCCGCCACGCGAGACGCGGTGACGTAATCGCGATTCACCTCCACCAGCACGGCGGCGCGGGTTAAGCGCACATAATGCGGCAGCGCAACGAAGGTTAGCGCCAGCGCGGCGTTACCAATCGACGGGCCGAAAATCGCCACCAGCACCAGTGCCAGCAGTAGACTTGGCAGCGCCAGCATGATATCGACCACGCGCATGATGATGTTATCGACCAGCCCGCCAAAGTAACCAGCGATCAGGCCGAGAATAACGCCCATAATCAGCGATAACACCACTACCAGACAGCCAACCAGCAGCGACAAGCGCGCGCCGTACATCAGCCGCGACAGCACATCACGCCCCACGTCATCAGTGCCCAGCAAGTGCGCCATGCTGCCGCCTTCCTGCCAGGCTGGCGGGGCGAGCAGTGCATCGCGGAACTGTTCCGCTGGGTTATAGGGTGCAATCCAGTTGGCAAAGATCGCGATAAACAGCACGATGACGACGTAAACCAGCCCGACAACCGCGCCTTTGTTGCGTTTAAAATAGTGCCAGAACTCCTGTAACGGGGTCATCGGCACCGGTGCGCTAATCACTTTATTTTCAGTAACCTGTGACATGATGTCCCCTTACTTCTTATGACGAATACGCGGGTTCACCACGCCGTAGAGCAGATCGACCAGCAGGTTGACGAGGATAATCATCGTCGCCACCAGCAATACGCCGCCCTGCACTACCGGATAATCGCGGCGTTGCAGTGCGTCAATCAACCAGCGCCCCAGACCAGGCCACGAGAAGATGGTTTCGGTCAGAATCGCCCCCGCCAGCAATGTTCCCACCTGCAGGCCGATAACGGTCACCACCGGCAGCATGGCATTACGCAGCGCATGGACGATAATCACCCGCATACGGGTCAGCCCTTTGGCGCGCGCGGTGCGGATGTAATCTTCGCCCAGCACTTCCAGCATCGAGGAGCGCGTCATACGCACAATGACCGCCAGCGGGATGGTACCCAGCACAATGGCGGGCAAGATCATATGGGCGACGGCATCGATAAAGTTACCGTCTTCACCCCAGATGGCGGTGTCGATCAGCATAAAACCGGTTAACGGATTGGAATCATCGAGGAACACCATGTCGCTCACGCGACCGGAGACGGGCGTCAGGTTCCAGTGCACCGAAACCAGCATGATCAGCATCATGCCCCACCAGAAGATAGGCATTGAATAACCTGTCAGCGCCAGGCCAACCGCTGTGTGATCGAAAATGGAACCACGTTTAACCGCAGCCAACACACCAACCGGAATACCGACTGCCGTCGCAAAAATCATCGCGCAGACGCCAAGTTCCAGCGTGGCCTGAAAGCGCGGCACGAACTCTTCCCATACCGGAATTCGGCTTTTCATGGAAATGCCTAAATCACCGTGCATTACGCCCCAAATGTAATGGAGATACTGCTGCCACATCGGTTTATCTAAGCCGAGTTCAGCCAGCAATTGCGCGTGACGCTCTGGGGAGATCCCACGCTCGCCCGCCATGATCATCACCGGATCGCCCGGGATCATGTGGACAAAGGCAAATGTGAGAAGGGTAATACCGATAAACGTGGGGATGACGAGTCCCAAACGTCGGAGAATAAACTGCAACATAACCCGGATTCTCTATAATGACCCGCAGCCTGGAACTGCGTGTCTGTATTGCTCACAAATCAATTCCCGCCCAGGTCGGGCAGGGAATGAAGTATTGCTGCCGGATGGCGCTGCACGCAGAGGCACAGCGCCACCGGGTATGGCTTTTAATTATTCGATAGAGACATTTTCGAAGTGATGTTTGCCTAATGGATCAACCACATAGCCTTTAACTTCTTTGCGTACCGGTTCAAACACGGTGGAGTGAGCGATGATCAGTGCTGGAGCCTGATCGTGCATCACGACCTGTGCTTGTTTGTACAGTTCAACACGTTTATTGTGGTCGTCGGTAGCACGCGCCGGTTGAATCAGATCTTCAAACGGTTTGTAGCACCATTTTGAGTAGTTGGAGCCTTGTTCAGAGGCGGCGCAGCTGAACAGGGTGGCGAAGAAGTTATCCGGATCCCCGTTATCGCCAGTCCAGCCCATCATTACCGTCTGATGCTCGCCATCTTTCGCACGCTTGAGGTACTCACCCCATTCGTAGGTGACGATTTTGGCCTGCACGCCCACTTTCGCCCAGTCTGCCTGAATCATCTCCGCCATGCGGCGAGCATTCGGGTTATACGGACGTTGTACTGGCATTGCCCACAGGTCGATGGAGAAACCTTTTTCCAGACCCGCTTCTTTCAGCAAGGCTTTCGCTTTTTCAGGATCGTAAGTGTAGTCCTGAACGTCGTCGTTATAGCCCCACATGGTTGGCGGGATCAGGTTTTTCGCTGATACGCCCGCGCCCTGATAAACTGCTTTGATGATGGCGTCTTTGTTCACCGCGTAGGTCAGAGCCTGGCGAACTTTCACGTCATCCAGTGGTTTTTTCTGCACGTTATACGAGAGATAACCGACATTCAGCCCCGGCATTTCCATCAGGTTGATGGATTTATCCTGCTTCATGCGGGCGATATCTGCCGGGTTCGGGTACGGCATCACCTGGCATTCGTTCTTCTGCAATTTCGCGTAACGCACGGAAGCGTCAGGAGTAATAGAGAAGACCAGCGTATCGATCTTCGGTTTGGTGCCCCAGTAGCCATCAAACGCTTTATAGCGAATACGGGAATCTTTCTGGTACTGCTGTAACTGGAACGGGCCGGTACCGATTGGGTTGAGATCCAGTTTTTCCGGTGTACCGGCTTTCATCATCGCGTCAGCATATTCTTTTGACAGAATAGAGGCGAAGTCCATTGCCAGGTCAGCGAGGAACGGCGCTTCCGGGCGAGTCAGCACAAACTGAACGGTGTTGTCGTCCACCTTTTTCACTTCGCTGATCAGCTCCGGCAAGCCCATGCCTTCAAAGTATTCGTAGCTGCCGCCAGAAACTTTATGGTACGGGTTTTGCGCGTTTTTCTGACGATCGAACGAGAACACCACGTCATCGGCGTTCAGTTCGCGCGTCGGTTTGAATTCTTTGTTGTTATGCCACTTCACACCTTTACGCAGATGGAAGGTATAGGTTTTACCGTCTTCGCTGACTTCCCACTTTTCAGCGAGGCCCGGGAGCACTTCAGTGGTGCCGATTTTAAATTCAACCAGACGGTTATAAAGCGGTACGGAAGAGGCGTCATAGGTGGTGCCGGAGGTAAACAGCTGCGGGTTAAACCCTTCCGGAGATCCTTCTGAGCAATAAACCAGAGTTTTAGCCTGAACACTTGCTGCGACGGTCATAGCCACCAGGCTGAGACCAAGCTTCAGCATCCCTGACTTTTTCAAGGAAATACGCATTATTCTGCTCCAATTGTGATGTTTGTTGTTTTAACCCTTTGCAGTGGGTTGTCGCTGCCTGACCTTTTTTGTTTTTTGCCCGGTCGGGTCAACGTTATGAGGTGGGGATGCCGTACTAATTAACATCAGTGTAACAGTGCGGATCCTCCATAAAATGCCCCTCGTGACCTACAATCTGTCAACAGAATGTGAAAACGTCAATACAGCCAACCGGGATTTACACCAACGGTGAGAATCCACAAACAAAGATTAAAAAAACTTCAAACAGCTATTTGCAGCAGAGAAATTTGTGCTACGCCAACACAACCAGAACAATCAGCTTAATATTTAGCAACATTTGGTGATTAAGTTTTATGCATTTAATGAAAAAAATCTGAGGTAAAGGTGGATATCTGAGCGATTAATACCATGAACGCTAAAACGCACAGCGGAAAATGCCAGCGCCAGCCATAAGTAACGCAAAAAAAGATTTAAGCAAATATAAAAAAAGACAATGGTTTCTGTCACAAATCCGTTAATGGATAGTGAGATATGGGGCGCAAATTTGGCAGGGAAATGTGTGGTGTGTAGATCGGATAAGGCGGTCGCGCCGCATCCGACAATGGGCCGGTACATTTGCCTGATGCGACGCTGGCTGAACTGCACCCCAAATGTTGGACATAATCTGACATCTGAAGGTGCAGTTTATGAAACATTCATTTGAAGTAAAACTTGCCGCTGTAAATCATTACCTGGCCGGTCATGC
>NZ_JBJQJP010000042.1:0-12388 GCF_046487365.1 Escherichia sp. WS1451 | reverse complement strand
AAAAAGAATAAAACTCAGTCTTGGGGGACTCAGCCCGGTAGAATACCGGACTGAGTATCAAAAAGCCGGTTAACTGAAACTGTCCAGGTTTTGGGGTTCAGTTCATGGCGCGTCTTATCAGGCTTACGTCGAGTCGAACCTCCCCGCCCCCGGAGGTTCTCATCCTCATGAGCTACAGATGCAAAAAAGCCTGCTCGTTGAGCAGGCTTTTCGAATTTGGTCGGTGATAGAGGATTCGAACCTCCGACCCCTTCGTCCCGAACGAAGTGCGCTACCAGGCTGCGCCAATCACCGAATGCGGGGCGCATCTTACTGCGCAGATACGCCCTCGTCAATCCCTTAATAGCAAAATGCCTTTTGATCGGCGAGAAAGTCAGCAGGCTTCTTAGTTAGCCGCTGCCTCTTTTGCCTGCGGGATGTGGCACCAGTTGTTGTTTTCGTTAATTCCACCATCCGGTGAAGTATAGCCAAGACACCCCATGATGGTGTCGTACAGCTCTACATGACGGCGTGGCACTTTCATGTCGGCTTCTTTTTTCAGCTGCGCAAATGCCTGCGCATTGACCGGATTTTCCAGATATTTATCCGACATCCAGACCATCATCGGCACACGGAACTGTTCCGGCGGTGCCAGTTCACGCGGCGTGCCGTGCAGGTGCTCGCGTTCATTAATTGACTCACCGTGGTCAGCTGCATAGAACACAATCGCTTTCTTATTGCGAACCTGATCAATCACGCTGGAAATAAAGTGATCCACATAGGTCACCGAGTTGTCGTATGAGTTGATCATCTGCGCTTTGGTACAGCCGCTATCAACACCAATACATTCCGGCTTCCACTGCGCAAAGCTGCGCGGGTAACGCTGGGTGTAGTTAAAGTGTGAGCCTTTGGTATGCAGAATGATCAGATGCTTACCATCCGGGTTGCGCCCCAGCGACTGCTGCATTTCGTCTACCAGCAACATATCATCTACCGGTTTGCCACGGTTACGTGGCTCCGCACCAATCTGCTCACGATAAGCAATGTTGTCCGCCATCGTATTGCTGTAGAACCACATTTCGCTTTGCATAGCGTAGAGATCAGAACTGAATCCTAACTGCTTCAATACCGCGAAAATGTTCTGTTCTTTTAATGTGCGCTGCGGATTATCTTCTGCTCCACCCTGACGTACAAACATGCAACGCAGTGAGAGTTTGGTTGCAGTATCACAGGAGTAACCACGGAACGCCGCCAGATTTTTCTCCTGAGCCAGTTTCGGTGTGGTATTGCGTTCATAGCCGAAAATGCCCATATGATCCCAGCGCGTGGTTTCACCAATAATGAAAACGACATATGTATCATCAACGTTTTGTGGAGCCTGGTACGTAAACTTCTTCGCAGGGTTAAGGAGAGAATTGTTATCGGAAGATTCATCGACCCGCGCCCAGGCATAAAGACCTAATGCCGAAAGCCAGTTTGATGGCAGATAAGAGTTCGCGACGACGCCGCCATAACTCGGCAAATCAACACCTGTCGCCCTCTCCACTTTCTTCTGCTGGATATCCAGCAAACGAATCGGTGCCCAAACCATAATACCTGCCAGTACGACGACCGCCAGGCTGCGAATACGCTGCCCTGGGGTTCGCAGTTGTCGGAGCAAGGTGTAACGACAGCGGTTATTCCAGATAAGGATAAGAGGCAACGCGCTTACGGCGATTAACCAGAGAATAAAGTTCAGACCAACAACTTCTTTTGACAGGTCGATATCGGTGGTCATGACGGATGCGATGATGCCATAACCAATGACTACATTAAGGAAGGTCATGTAATAGCTGGCACCTGCGGAAAAGAGCACCACCAGCGATGCCAGAATACGCCAGCTGCGGCGGCCAAACAGCGAAAGAAGACGTAGTAAAAAGAAGGTCACCAGTACGGTGGCGGCCAGTTCAACAACAGCAGAAATACCTTTCCAGACGGTAAAATCGTGCGCATAGCTGCCGAAGCGGCGGTAAAAAACCGCGCCATTCATAAAAAGGCCAATATAGATTGCAAGCAAAAAGCTCAGCTTCTGCTGTGTAATCGATTTGATGTATCTCATGCAAACAAACCCTGGACAAACAGGTGATAACACCCTGCTTAGTGGCTTTTCAGGCCCGGCAGGGGAAAAGTGCGGAGGTAGTCAGATAAGTAAAATCTACACGCGCGAATAAGTAGACCACAGCAAAGGGAAAAAGTGTGGGGAAAGAGTGTGCATGAAGCACAAATTTACAAAAATGCAAGTTTGAAAAGAGACTTTAGCGTTACAAAAAGCAGTAAAAAGGGCCAGTTAACTGGCCCAAATTTTACGCGTCATTGTTTATACATTGCGTTGAAGCGTTTGATTCACACTAAGGCTAAAGCCCAGTAGCTCGCGGCAGATGATTAAAGGGAGCCATGCGCCTCACGCAACATTTTCTGCTCTGGCTGACGAATCGTCGTAGAGAGCGCCAGTGACAGAATCAGCAGGGCGAAAATCACGTAGAAGGTCACATAGAAGCCGCCAAACAGTGAGGCGATAATCGACCCACAAATGCTGCCGATACCGAAACCGAGATAAATCACACCGTAGTTTTTCGCCAGGTTATTGAGGCCGAAGAACTCACTGACCAGTGACGGGAACACCGTGATAGTGCCGCCAAAGTTAAATGCCACGCAGGCAATCGCTGCAAAGAACGTCACTGCATTCAATGGTGCAAACAGCAGGGCCGCCATACCCACCAGCGATATCACCTGACCAATGGTGATAACACGGATACGGGCGATTTTGTCAGACAGAATGCCCAGCACCAGACGACCAGAAAGGTTGGCGATGGAAATAACCGTCACAGCATTGGCTGCGGAAATTGCATCAAGATGCGCCAAACTTTGAGCGATATCTTTCGCTACACCAATCACATACAGACCACTCATGCACGCAGTCAGGAACATAACCGCTAACATCCAGTACTGCGGTTTACGCATCGACTCTGCCAGGGTGTAGTCCTTCTCCACCACACCATTGCTGGTTTTCACTTCCTGCTTCGGCGCATCTTTCATTAACGTTGCGCCAAAGACAATCATCACCAGTACAATCGCGCCCCAAATAACAAAGGTTTTTTCCAGACCCACCGTTTCGAGCAGGTGCGTGTCGATAAATTTAAAACCCAGGCTGCCCAGACCATAAGAACCGATAGCAAAAGCAGAGATAAGTCCCTTACGCTCCGGAAACCACTTCACGCAGTTAGAGAGCGTCAGCAGGTAACCCGCGCCATCCGCCAGACCGACCAGCACACCGGCGCTTAACCACAGCATCATCAGGTTGTTGGAATGCGCGGTCAGGAAGAAGCCTAATCCCAGCAAAATGCCGGAAGCCATAGTGACGCGTTTAACGCCAAAACGTTCCTGCAATTTGCCCGCAACAGAAGATGAAATTGCCAGCCCCAGACTTAACAAGCCGAAAGAGAAAGCGACCTGGCTTACAGGAGCCCCCAGCTTGGCAGAAAGCGCACCGTTAAACAGACTCCAGGTATAAACTGACCCCAGAGCAAACTGGGTAATGATAGTACCGATGAGTGTCAGCCAGCGAGTACGCTGATAATTTGAAGGTGTCATGGCAGTATTCCTGCAGTAATAAAAAGGAAAAATCTCTGCTGACAACCATAACGAAGTGCGCTTTATGCCTGGGGAAAAACGGCATGAAATGCCATCAGAACGGAATGAAATGCCTTAGTTCAGGAATGAATGACGTGACAATTATTCACCAAATTTATTATTTTGTAAGTTAGCACCCACTATCGCCACAACTGTTGTTATTCAATGGTTTTAATTGTGACTGTTACGTTAAAATCTGGCACTAACCCCCATCGTATACAGATAGTCGCTATTGTTAGTGGTATTTTCTGCCTGAGATAGCGCCGCATAGGCAGCAATATTTTGATTGAGCAACATATCAGCGCCTACGGTGACATCCAGCCAGTTGCCGTTCTGGTTTGTCGCCGTCATCCGGCTCAGGCCTGATTGCGCCTTCCAGATATTCTCGCCAAATTGCTGGTTATAGCTGATTTGCGCCCAGGGTCGGAGATCGCCAAGCCGGGAGTCAACACGCCAGCCTAAAGTACTCACGCTGGCATGCCATAACGGATCGGTCAGCGTGGTAGTACTGTCGCCAAACTCGTTATATATCGAGGTGGTTGTGCCATCGTAATGTAATGCCGCGACCGGACCGGTTGTAACCTGTTGATATAAAGGAAAATTCCACCCCATACTCATACTACTGGTGACATCCACAGGGGTTTCTTCCGCCAGATTGACTTCCAGTCCCAGCGCCCTTTGGCTACTTTGAATACGTTGCGACAAAATATCGTTGTAATCAGGTTGATGATCGCTATCCCAGGTGTAACGCTCTGTGGAATGTCCGGGTTGCGTATCAACGATATATTCTTGTTGCCAGGCGTAAGCTGTGTTGAGAAAAAAGGCACTGATTACCACGCTCACCAGCAGGCTTAGCTGCCAGCGACCACCGCTTTTTTTTATGATCATTAACACGACTCCAGGGAAGAGCCGAATTCGGCAATATTATTGTCATTGTATGAAGGATATCGGGCATAGTAGCCCTGTATTAAATATTGACTTTTTCACCGATGCGTCAAGAAAAGCGGCTGAAATTTTTACGATCGGGTACATAGCGAGGGAAAGTATGGAACGTTGCGGCTGGGTGAGTCAGGACCCGCTTTATATTGCCTACCATGATAATGAATGGGGCGTGCCTGAAACTGACAGTAAAAAACTGTTCGAAATGATCTGCCTTGAAGGGCAGCAGGCTGGATTATCGTGGATCACCGTCCTCAAAAAACGCGAAAACTATCGCGCCAGCTTTCATCAGTTCGATCCGGTGAAGGTGGCAGCAATGCAGGAAGAGGATGTCGAAAGACTGGTACAGGACGCCGGGATTATCCGCCATCGCGGGAAAATTCAGGCAATTATTGGTAATGCGCGGGCGTACCTGCAAATGGAACAGAACGGCGAACCGTTTGCCGACTTTGTCTGGTCGTTTGTCAATCATCAACCACAGGTGACACAAGCCACAACGTTGAGCGAAATCCCTACATCTACGCCCGACTCCGACGCTCTATCTAAAGCCCTGAAAAAGCGTGGTTTTAAGTTTGTTGGTACCACAATCTGTTACTCCTTTATGCAGGCATGTGGGTTGGTGAATGATCATGTGGT
This sequence comes from Escherichia sp. WS1451, assembly GCF_046487365.1. Lineage (NCBI taxonomy): Bacteria > Pseudomonadati > Pseudomonadota > Gammaproteobacteria > Enterobacterales > Enterobacteriaceae > Escherichia > Escherichia sp. WS1451. Next base: position 7,165 of record NZ_JBJQJP010000042.1, on the reverse strand, counting down.
TGGCTGCTGTTGCTATCCGGGAAATAAACCATGATTCGGGAAGCGCAACGTTCAGAACTCCCCGCGATCCTCGAACTGTGGCTGGAAAGTACAACCTGGGGGCATCCCTTTATAAAAGCGAATTACTGGCGTGATTGCATTCCGCTGGTGCGGGATGCCTATCTTGCCAACGCGCAAAACTGGGTCTGGGAAGAAGACGGTAAGCTTCTCGGTTTTGTCAGCATTATGGAAGGCCGATTTCTGGCAGCAATGTTTGTCGCACCGAAGGCCGTCAGACGCGGTATTGGTAAGGCGCTAATGCAGTATGTGCAGCAGCGCCATCCCCATCTGATGCTGGAGGTTTATCAAAAAAATCAACCGGCGATAGATTTTTACCATGCGCAGGGTTTTCACATTGTCGACTGCGCATGGCAAGATGAAACCCAACTACCCACCTGGATTATGAGCTGGCCGGTGGTTCAAACGCTGTAAGTGTCAGTTCCGGACCGTTGTATTTTTCCAGCCATGCCAGCGCCGTATTACCCGCACAGCCATTCCCCAGCCGCGAGCTGGGGAGATCTTTGGTCAGAACGTTCACCGCGCCGTTTTTACAAATGCCGTCAGCGGTTAAATCGAGATCCGGCCATGCCCCTTCGTGAATGCAAATCACGCCAGGTTTAATTCCCTCGCTAATGACTGCTCCGGCAAGGATCTGCCCACGGGAGTTCCACACCCGCACCATATCCCCTTCTGTTATGCCGCGCGCCAGAGCATCCTCAGGATGTATGGTAATGGGTTCGCGGTTTGCCACCGCGTACAGTTCGCGAAGTGAGCTGTAATTCAACTGACTGTGCAGGCGGTGCGCCGGATGGGCAGAAAGTACCTGCAACTGTTCTGGTTCGGCATTGCCCTGCCATTCGTCCGGCTCCAGCCACATTGGATGCCCAGGGCAATCCGGGTAACCGTAATCGGCAATACGCTGTGAGAAGATTTCAATCTTACCGCTGGCGGTTTTTAATGGATGCGCCTGCGGATCGCGGCAAAAATCAGCGAAGCGAATAAACCGCTCGCTGTCCGGGTTTTCCGGCATCTCAATTAACTGGTTGGCTTGCCAGAACTCATCAAATGGCGGCAATTCAACCTGCTGGCTTGCCCCGCGCTGCCGGGCAACGTTATAAAACGTTTCCAGCCATTGCAGCTCACTTTTTCCTTCCGTAAACCGCGCATAGCCGCCCTTCTGCCAACGTTCACTCAACTCGGCAAAAACATCAAAATCATTACGCGCTTCATAGCGTGGCGGCACCACTTGCTTCATCGGCACCAGATGCTGATTACTGTAATCGCCGGTCATGGTGAGATCATTACGCTCAAACGAGGTGGTCGCAGGCAGAACGATATCGGCGTGTTTTGCCGCCGCCGTCCAGAAACATTCGGAGATCACCACCAGTTCCGGTTTTTGCCAGGCACGGATCAGGCGATTGGTATCCTGATGATGAGTAAAGTTGGCGCCGCCCGCCCACCAGATAAAACGAATATCCGGGAAGTGGCGGTTCATGCCGTTATGTTGATACGCGCCGCCAGGGTTTTCCAGTGCTTCAACAATACGGGCTACGGGGATTTTATCTACCGCATCGGTGCCACCTGGCAAGCTGCCCTGCATAGATGAAAGCACCGCAGCGCGGCGCGTGGGGTTACCACCATTGGCAAAATGGTAAGAAAGACCAAAGCCCCCGCCAGGCGTGCCGATTTGCCCTAACATTGCTGCCAGGGTGACGATCATCCAGTGTTTTTGCTCACCAAACTGCTGGCGCTGCATTCCCCAGCCAGCCATCAGCATGGTGGTATTTTGCTGGAAAATAGCCGCTAGTTCGCGGATTTTCTCTGCGTTAACCCCACAAATCTCTGCCGCCCATTCGGCAGTTTTCGCTATTCCGTCACTCTCGCCCAGCAAATAAGAGGAGAAGACGTCATAACCTGTGGTGCAACGCGCCAGAAACGCTTCGTCGTGCCAGCCATTTTCCACCAGCGTATGGGCGATCCCCAGCATCAGAGCAACATCGGTGCCCATATGCGGTGCTACCCACTCCATTTTATCGCCAAAGAAATCGACGGTTTCCGATCGCATTGGATCAATGCAGATCAGCTTTTTCCCGCTGTCACGCAGTGCGGAAAAGTAAGAAAGCCCCTGCTCATCGGATGCATTCCACGCAATTTTCAGCGTATTGAGAGGGTTAGCACTCCACAACACCACGACATCGCTATGTTCCAGCACCAGCGGCCAACTGGTCTGCTGTTGATAAACTTCGCTGCCCCCCACGACATACGGCATGATCGCCTGTGCCGCGCCGGTCGAATAATCCCCCAGATGCCCGGTATATCCACCCGCCAGCGCCATATAGCGTTGTAATAATGTCGAGGCCTTATGCAGCACGCCGTTTGAACGCCAGCCGTAGGAACCCGCAAAAATCGATGCCGGACCATAAGCCTCACGAATGCGTTTATGTTGATGATGGATGAGATCCAGCGCCTCATCCCAACTCACACGAACAAATTCATCCTGCCCGCGAATGCCTTGCGGTTTTTCCGGTGACGCAAGAAAGCCTTTGCGCACCATTGGAAATCGTACCCGCGTATTGCTGTGAACCTGGTCGCGAACCGCGCTCTGCAAGGAGTTTTCCATTCCTGTGGCTAACGCGCCACGCGAGCTAAACACGGTTTCGCCGTCGGTTTCAACCAGCATGGGCCCCCAGTGGGCGGCAGTCAGAACGGAATATCGTGAGGATGAGTTGGCCAAACCGAAGACTCCTGAAAGGTTAGATGTATTGAGCAGTTAAATATTACTTACAAATTTCCGAGTATTCCCAGGAATAATCTTCATGTTCACGCGGCATAATCTCCCGCCACGGAACCCGTGGCAAAGAATAAAAAGGTTATTAAGGATTAACAATGAAGAAACGTGTTTATCTTATTGCCGCCGTAGTGAGTGGCGCTCTGGCGGTATCTGGCTGCACCACTAACCCTTACACAGGTGAACGCGAAGCAGGTAAATCTGCTATCGGTGCAGGTCTGGGCTCTCTCGTTGGCGCGGGTATTGGTGCGCTCTCTTCTTCGAAGAAAGATCGCGGTAAAGGCGCGCTGATTGGCGCAGCAGCGGGTGCAGCTCTGGGCGGCGGCGTTGGTTATTACATGGATGTGCAGGAAGCGAAGCTACGTGACAAAATGCGCGGCACTGGTGTTAGCGTAACCCGCAGCGGGGATAACATTATCCTCAATATGCCGAACAATGTAACCTTCGACAGCAGCAGCGCGACCCTGAAACCGGCAGGCGCTAACACCCTAACCGGCGTGGCAATGGTGCTGAAAGAGTATCCGAAAACGGCGGTTAACGTGATTGGTTATACCGACAGCACGGGTGGTCACGACCTGAACATGCGTCTCTCCCAGCAGCGTGCGGATTCCGTTGCCAGCGCGTTGATCACCCAGGGCGTGGACGCCAGCCGCATCCGTACTCAGGGCCTTGGCCCGGCTAACCCAATCGCCAGCAACAGCACCGCAGAAGGTAAGGCGCAAAACCGCCGTGTAGAAATTACCTTAAGCCCGCTGTAATCCCTTTCATGCCAGGTGATGCAAAAATCACCTGGCATTCTTCAGTTTTCCTTCATCATATTTCAGGCTAAGGTGATCGCCTTATCAGTGAATGGAGAGAAGCATGAAGCCGTCCGTTATCCTCTACAAAGCCTTACCTGATGATTTACTGCAACGCCTGCAAGAGCATTTCACCGTTCATCAGGTGGCAAACCTCAGCACACAAACCGTCGAACAAAATGCAGCAATTTTTGCCGACGCCGAAGGCTTGCTGGGTTCAAATGAAAACGTTGACGCCGCATTACTGGAAAAAATGCCAAAACTGCGGGCCACTTCAACGATCTCCGTAGGCTATGACAATTTTGATGTCGATGCCCTTAATGCTCGAAAAATCCTGCTGATGCACACGCCAACCGTATTAACGGAAACCGTCGCCGATACGCTGATGGCGTTAGTATTAGCTACCGCGCGTCGGATCGTAGAGGTAGCAGAACGGGTAAAAGCAGGTGAATGGACCGCGAGCATAGGCCCGGACTGGTACGGCACTGACGTTCACCATAAAACACTGGGCATTGTCGGGATGGGACGGATCGGCATGGCGCTGGCACAACGTGCGCACCTTGGCTTCAACATGCCCATCCTCTATAACGCGCGTCGCCACCATAAAGAAGCAGAAGAACGCTTCAACGCCCGCTACTGCGATTTGGATACTCTGTTACAAGAGTCAGATTTCGTTTGCCTGATCCTGCCGTTAACGGATGAGACGCATCATCTGTTTGGCGCAGAACAATTCGCCAAAATGAAATCCTCCGCCATTTTCATTAATGCCGGACGTGGCCCGGTGGTTGATGAAAATGCACTGATTGCTGCATTGAAGAAAGGGGAAATTCACGCCGCCGGGCTGGATGTCTTCGAACAAGAGCCACTGTCTGTAGATTCGCCGTTGCTCTCAATGGCCAACGTCGTCGCAGTACCGCATATTGGATCTGCCACCCATGAGACGCGTTATGGCATGGCCGCCTGTGCCGTGGATAATTTGATTGATGCGTTACAAGGAAAGGTTGAGAAGAACTGTGTGAATCCGCACGTCGCGGACTAAGCCGCGACTGCGTGGAGTAAAGCCCGATAATCGCTCGGGCTTTTACTCTTTATTGGGTTGCAGTAACTGCTGTAGTCCAGGCCTGATTAAACGCCTGATGCTGTGCCGGTAATGGCGCAATCAGTTTGTTATATTCACTTGCCTGCTGTGACGTCGGGAACTGGATGCCATTTGCGACAAAGCTCACCTGAGTACCTTGCTGAGCAATGTAGTCTCCAACCATCACCAGTTGTTGCGTGAAAGTTTGTGCCGCCGGAATCAACGGTTGCAATGCATCAGCTGGCGTCGTTACCACTTTGGTGAATGCCTGATCGAAAACCGGTTTCAGGTCATCGCTCTGTTTTAGCGCAGAGTGCGCAGCATCGGCCTGCAACTTCGCATTTTGCAGCTGTTGCGCCAGCACACCCAGAGAACCGTTCATTTCACGCAGTGGGCCGCTTTGCGTAACGTAATCCTGCGGTACGCGAATTGCGTTAACGCTGTCTACAACCGGGCGCAGACCGGAATCCATCGCCTGATTCACCTGCTGAGAATAACCATACAGAATCGCGTAATCAGAGACAAAAGGACCAAACTGTTTTTTCTGATCGGCAGTCAGGGTTGGTAGACGTTCACCGCTACGCATCACTGTATTCTGCAGGAAGTCGATAAACGCTTTACGCTGATCGCCTTCTTTATCAAAACACCCACTCAGGCTAACTACCATTAATAACGCCGCAAGAGGCGCAAACCAGCGAGAGCAGGACTTTCCTGTCGCCATTTTCTTACTCCTTTCACCCAAAAAAAGCGCACAACGACACACGCGTGTCTGACGTGACAAGGATAGTCCAGGACAGGCTTGCAGGATACCCTTTCTACGTAATCTTCCTGGTAAAATCATGGAGAAAATGAAACAAGGTTAATTTGTTGTTTCATTGTTAAAAAATGATAGTGCCGTTGCTTTTTTTGTAGCCAGAGATTTACGCCTTCGCAGAACGTTAGATTTTCGAAATCTTTACAAACCGGGAGTGGTAAGAGATATATCGGCATTTATCAGATCGTTAGGTGGCTATAAGTCACGCTAAATGACTGGCTGAATCGAATCATAGCCAGAGCATGCCCTGACTACACCCCGCTGTGTCTGTTTTTCCCGACTATTCTTAATGAGCTTCGATGCAATTCACGATCCCGCAGTGTGATTTGAGGAGTTTTCAATGGAATATAAAGATCCAATGCATGAGCTGTTGAGCAGCCTGGAACAGATTGTTTTTAAAGATGAAACGCAGAAAATTACCCTGACGCACAGAACAACGTCCTGTACCGAAATTGAGCAGTTACGAAAAGGGACAGGGTTAAAAATCGATGATTTCGCCCGGGTTTTGGGCGTATCAGTCGCCATGGTAAAGGAATGGGAATCCAGACGCGTGAAGCCTTCAAGTGCCGAACTAAAATTGATGCGTTTGATTCAAGCCAACCCGGCATTAAGTAAGCAGTTGATGGAATAGACTTTTATCCACTTTATTGCTGTTTACGGTCCTGATGACAGGACCGTTTTCCAACCGATTAATCATAAATATGAAAAATAATTGTTGCATCACCCGCCAATGCGTGGCTTAATGCACATCAACGGTTTGACGTACAGACCATTAAAGCAGTGTAGTAAGGCAAGTCCCTTCAAGAGTTATCGTTGATACCCCTCGTAGTGCACATTCCTTTAACGCTTCAAAATCTGTAAAGCACGCCATATCGCCGAAAGGCACACTTAATTATTAAAGGTAATACACTATGTCCGGTAAAATGACTGGTATCGTAAAATGGTTCAACGCTGACAAAGGCTTCGGCTTCATCACTCCTGACGATGGCTCTAAAGACGTGTTCGTACACTTCTCTGCTATCCAGAACGATGGTTACAAATCTCTGGACGAAGGTCAGAAAGTGTCCTTCACCATCGAAAGCGGCGCTAAAGGCCCGGCAGCTGGTAACGTAACCAGCCTGTAATCTCTGCTTAAAAGCACAGAATCTAAGATCCCTGCCAAATGGCGGGGATTTTTTTATTTGTTTATTCAGGAAATAAATAATCGTTCGCGTAATAAAATCTATTATTATTTTTGTGAAGAATAAATTTGGGTGCAATGAGAATGCGCAACGCCGTAAGAAAGGCGGGAATAACTTCCCGCCGAAGACGCTTACTCTTTCAATTTGCAGGCTAAAAACGCCGCCAGATCATAATTCTCCTGTTTAATATGCAATTCACACAGTGAATCTCTTATCATCCAGGTGAAAAATAAAATCGTGAAACAAATCACTATTAAAGAAAGTAATCTATATTTCTGCGGCATTCCCAGCCTCCTGTGTTGATTTCCAACGAGTAAGAGGCTAACCTTATGGTGTCTATGCATAGAGGGGCCTCACTTTGTACTGACCCCAGAAAGTTGGACAGTTAAACACGAGGCATATAGGTCTGATTCCGATATTCAATTGGAGTCAGACCTTTTAATTTCAGGCTAATTCTTCTGCTGTTGT
>NZ_JBJQJP010000041.1:0-12844 GCF_046487365.1 Escherichia sp. WS1451 | reverse complement strand
CCACAGAATGATGTCACGCTGAAAATGCCGGCCTTTGAATGGGTTCATGTGCAGCTCCATCAGCAAAAGGGGATGATAAGTTTATCACCACCGACTATTTGCAACAGTGCCCAAAAAACTGTTTATCAAAGGGAAAGCAGAGAAATACCCGGCGCTTCAGTCACTGATATCAACGACCAGCCTGAATCTGAAAGAGATCGAAATCCACTGGCGTGAAGTGCTGCGTCTGGCAACCTCGATAAAGCAGGGAACCGTGACGGCATCCCTGATGCTGAAAAAGCTTGCCAGCTATCCCAAGCAAAACGGACTTGCCAAAGCACTGAGAGAAATTGGCCGCATTGAGCGAACCCTGTTTATGCTCGACTGGTTCCGCGACCCGGCTCTGCGTCGGCGGGTACAGGCGGGGCTGAATAAAGGCGAAGCCCGTAACGCGCTGGCGCGTGCGGTATTTATGCACCGACTGGGAGAAATCAGGGACAGAAAACCGGAAAATCAGAGCTATCGCGCCAGTGGACTGACGCTGCTGACGGCTGCCATATCCCTGTGGAATACCGTCTATATGGAAAGAGCGGTCGATGCCCTGAAGCGTAAAGGGGTGAAGATCAACGAGCAACTGCTGTCGCATTTGTCGCCGTTGGGCTGGGAACACATCAATCTGACAGGTGATTATATCTGGAAAAGCAACCGGATACCGGCTTCTGGTAAGTTTCGTCGGCTAAGACCAGCTAAAGTCGAAAGGTCAAAAAACAGCCTTAACGTACAATAATTTTCGATATCCAAACTGACCCCGAATACAAGGACAATGCCGGTACCGCCTGATTACTTCTGGCGTCGTCTACAATGTTACTCCAGGCATATGCTGCGTCGTCCGGGGTTTGTTTTGGATCTATGTCCAATGTCGGCCAGACGTGGCCCTGATGATTCTTGCCCTTTGTACAGGAAGTGATTAAGTGTACTGAGCGTTCAGAGAACATTATCTTCCTTACATACCCATAGAACAGCTTTCTAAGAACGGTGGGCTCGGCTGAAAATTACAAATCAGCCCCTTTCACGGCATCATTTTGATTCTTCGCGTCTGCCCCAGTAAGATGACCGGTTTTCTGCATGACAGTGTTATTCCTAACAAACGCAACACAAAACCACGCCAGCCAGAGCAAATTTTTTCATTTGCTGCGTAAAGCCTATTGTTTTCTCTTTTAAGCTTCGCCCACTCGTTACAGAGGGTAACATCATCAAGCGCTGTTATATGCTTCGCCTCACCTTCGACGATAACGGTATGGATACCGTATGCTGTAAATCTCATACTATTTTCCAGAACCCAGTTGCGGTATTCGTCGAGTCCACCTTCGGAACCGGTAGCTCTGCGCCACATTTCAATTTGCTTGTGTGATGGGTCAAGTGTACTTGTCATTGAAGCCTCGTCTCAGCGATAACGCTTGAAATAGCCCGCTTTGGTCATCATGAAATTAGCCATCTGACTGGCGATTTGATTGTATCTTACTCATAGTGCCCTACCTATAGGTTAAAAAGGGGCATTTTCGCTTTATAGCGTGTTCAGCAGCATCAATCCTCCCAAGAAAGGCTGGCTTATTAAGCCGGTCCATCATTTTCTGTATATCTCTCATCAATTTTTATATCCGCCCTGGAGTGCACCGTTCAAGCACACCGATTAGGCAGATAGTCACTAGTTAACTCTTTACTAGTGACTAAATTCCATTGATATACGTGACAACGTCACGTCATGAAAGCTTTTAAATGCCTATTTTTCATACAATGGGATTTAATTAGGAGTAAATCCCATAGGCTTACATAAGGATGACAATTAAAAGCGTTAAATATCAACCAGATAGAATGATTACCCCCAATTAATGGGCTCATCACATTATTTCACTGGCTGGGGTTATTGCTGGCATATCTGAAAGTGCTAATATGTTAGTCATTAGTAATTAGTAAAGCCTTTACTAAACGCGTTTCTACGTAAATTCTATAGGTTTTATAGTGTCCTACCTTTGCTCAAATCAAAATGTTCTGACATACCAAAATGGAGTGTAAAATGACTCAAAACCAGGGTTCTGAGCCAGTACCGGCGAGCCGGACAGGGCAGCTCATCAGCGCCCGGGATATGGCCATGCAGAAATTCGAAGAAGGGATGCGGTTAATCTCGGAAGCGTCGGAACTGTGCGGTCTCTCTCTCTTCACCAGCAGAATTATGCAGCCCAACGCATTTGGTCTTCCGTCGTCACTGGATCGCACCATCGAGGAGGGGCGTAAGGAAATTGACCGTAAAACGTGGAAAAGGCTCTTTGAAGAAACAGGTATGGACCGGTACTGGAACCATAAGCAAAAAGAAGCCTTTAACGAATCCCTTCGTACGGATCCGCCCGTCGCTTCCCTGGAGATTGTTAAGGGAACATTACAGCATGCACTGGCTAACAGACGAGACACCCTTGCAGAAGGTTTCGTTGATGTTCTCAACAAGCTTGACCGAAGTTTCAAAAGCAATGCCAGGCAATATACAATGCCAAAAAAGCTTGTTCTTCGGGGGATTTTTCCTGGTGTGAACGTGCTGAGGTACAACGGTTTCTCGCAGGACAATCACTTTTGTTTACGCGACTTTGAGAATATTGTATGCATCTGTTCTGATACTCCAACACCTGCAACCGGCGGTGGGCTGAGTATGGTCGACAGGCTGACGGCCATGAGAAATACAGAATTCACAGGCGAGGTCAGTGATGAGAATGGCTGGCGGTGTCGCCTGTTTGAGAATGGAAACGTTCATATTTGCATCGACAGTATCTCGCTTCTGAATGCTCTGAACGATCTTATCAGCATATATTTTGCAAACCAGCTTCCGGCCGCAGGAAAAAAATGATGATTGAAAATGATAAAGAAAAAAGCCTGAACGATGCTACCCCGCCAGAGGTGCAGAATGACATCCGCAGCGAATCCACTGAAAAATCAAAGGAAATGGGTCGTTCAAGGTACTCATCTATCGCGATGATCGATTACTTCAATGCAATCGAACGTCTGTGCAAAGAGAAAGAAATTAACCCGGAAAATATCGATCTGAGCTTCAAAGTTCACTGGCTCAGAAACGCTGTTGGCGGCTCGTTTGCAAGGTCACAGGAGATGTTCGCGGAGTACCAGAAGTATGTTAAAGAGGTTCCTGAAGAGGCCCGTTACCTGGATATACCCGATGAGGTAAAGGTTGCACTCGGCGATATTATCTCGTACATCACCTGGCACTACCGTAGAAGCTATACCGCAATACAGAATGATAGTGTTAAAAAAGCTGAAGCACGTAGCATGCAGCTGGAGGAGGAGGTAACGCAGCTGTTACAGCGGCTTGAGCAAAGCGCTACCGATATGGATGAGCTGAAACTTGAGAATCAGGCACTACAGGGTCGATTAGAGATCCGGGACAGTACCGTCAAGGAGTTAGAAACAAGGCTGAATGTTGCCGAAGCAGAACTCGAAACCTGCCATCACCAGTTAGATAGCACACGGCATGAATTGAGCCTCGCACAGCAGTCAAATGACTCACTCTCCCAGCAACTGGCTGAACGTAAAACAGAGATCGCTGGTCACCTTGAATATCAAAAAAAGCTGAACGAAGAGATCAACACGCAGCGTTCTGATAACGCCGGTCTTTCCAGACAATGCGACCAGTTAAGTCAGACTGTGTCAGATACAAAGGCAGAGAGGGACAGGTTTGAACAGGAATTGATTGCTGCACAGAACCTTTGTACTGAGCTGAAAAGTGCACTGTCCGGGAAAGAGGGTGACCTGGTGGCGGTGAATGCCGAGCTTACTGAACTCCATAAACTAAACGAGTCGCTGAGCGCCGACCTGAATAAAGTAACTTTGGTCAGCCAGGGCTATGAAGCGGAAGTGGCTGAACAAAGCAATGAACTCAAAACGCTCCAGGCCAAAGTAATGAAGCTGGAAGCTACCCTGGAGGCGGAGAAAACAATCTCAGAATCCCTAAAAGGCACCATTGATACATTAACTGGTGCAATGGCAGGGGGAGGTACTGGAAAGTCAAAACAGCCGCGTAGCAGAAAAACATCATGATAAATGAAGCCAGGTTGATACACTTCTCTGCATCCCCTGGCACATAAGAACTTCTGCGGACATTCAGCCCGTCCGCAGGAGTTTTCGTCCTTCAGTCAACAAATGCACTACCTTTTTTGAGTCTCCACTTTCCAGAGCAGAAAACACGTTACCGATTCTACCAACAGCTTGTATCTGAGTGATAACCCCAGTCTTGTAATCATCTAGGATCCCTGACAGGAAAGCGTTCAGTTTTGTCTGTTCGCTTAGCGAAAGCATGTAGGACATTTTTTCTCCATTTTAAGCAGGTGTGTCAGTTGAAAGAGGTTTGCGTGATTCTGGAAAATGAGGCAGCACCATAGTTTCAGATGCTGTGGTCGCATCCCAGTGCCACCATCCATAAGGCCCATATTCACGGTTGTAATAATCTTTTTTGAGTTGCTTTCGGGCCAGATAAGCAGGAGTGGCCATACCAAATACTTCCATCGGGAACGGCTTATCGCTTTTTGTGTCGAGCAGGTAGAAGTCAGGGAACACCTCACTAATACTCGCATCATAACGCATGGGCTTAACGTACTGCCGGTGCTCTGCATCCAGCTTTTCTGCAACAACCGCCTCATAGGAGGAGTCCAGAGGTATCCAGTTCTCGCTAACGTGCATCAGCACAATTTGATGAGCTCTTACAGAAGGGCCTCTGCCGGTTACCGCAGCTGGTGACGTCAACGCAAAGACAACTATTTTCGCCCCGGATTTCCATGCTGCGTACTCCGATGAAAATCGTTTCTTTACGCTATCCCAATGGACTTCTGAATTGAAAAAAATCAGCGGTAGCCCCCCAAAATTCCGCAGGGGTAAAAATTTAAGTGGCTTCTCATGCTTTTCAGCATCGTAGCGAGGTAAAACTGACAGGAGCATGAGACGTTTATCACTCATCGCCTGTGATGAAAGACGCTGAATTTGCGACTGAGCGACAGGTTGTTTCGGGTCAGGTACACCAATGAATAAATGGTCACCTATGCAGGCTCTGCCGGTACGAATTTGTTTAGCGGTTTCAAGCAGACGATACCGTACCAGTGAATCGTTACGTTTCCCTGCCATTTTCGGGTACCAGACATTCAGACCAGACTCTGTCCACAAAAGACTAAGCAAGCCCAGGAGGGTCATTGAGGCCTGACCTCCTTCTGGTCGCTGAACATGGGGCAGGGGAGGCACTTCTGATTTTTCAGGAGGATCTTTCTCTGTCATACCGATACCGAGCCTTACAGCCATATCACCTTCGGTTGTAATCCGGACCACACCACTCGCATATCCTTTCAGGCCGGTATGCCGGGCATCAAGGGAGAAGAATACACAGGAAGGATCATGCTCAATGCCCGTGTTAGCGGCTTTGACGAGAATAAAGGCATCACCGTTCGGTAAAGCACGAACATAAAGTCGCTTTTCTCCTTTTCCACGACATCCGCAGGTGATGACTGATTTTTGACCTGAGGTGTGGTGTGCCTTTTTAAGAGCCGACTGCCACCCTTTAGCAAACTCATCCTGCGTTTGAAAGTCAGGTGAATACCTTTTGACGTTTGGATCGTCGTCGTAAGCAATCATCACTGCGAATTTTTGGCTCATAGTAGTCTCCTAAACAGGAAGTTTAATATCCCAACCAGAGCAACACTTCCTGAGCGTCATACTGTTCCTTTACGCCCATGTCGCTAAAGAATTCTTCGAAATCTGTTTCGGGAACGCAATGCCTGGACAGTTCTTGTAATGCTCGTTCTTTAGATACCGTCTCACCTTCAGCTGATTCGAAATACGTCATGGTTGACCTCTGACATTATTACAACAATCTTAAGCATTTAAATTGATGAAGGAGCTCAGGTCAGCTGACTTCGTCGTAAAACTGCCGCAAGCGCTGGGAGGCTGCAAATTCAATTCGTGACTTCAGCAGTTTGGCGACGGCCGCAAAGACATCAACGACCACGGAGTTCCCAAACTGTCTGTAAGCCTGTGTATTGGACACAGGGATACGGAAAACACTTTCCCCGGGTTTATCGAAGCCCATTAGCCTGCTGCATTCACGTGGCGTTAGCATGCGTGGCCGACGGTCCATGTTGTATGTGTTATGGAAATCAGTTTCTCCCAGTTCATGAGACCAGCCCCGATCAATAAGAATTTCAGATCCGTCTTTCATATAGCGGCTTGAGAGGGTTCTGGTGACACTATTAACATTGGAAGGATCTACTAGTCCAAAACCAAAACCATTGCCTTTTGCCGCATGTTTCTTTGCATAGTTGTATAAGTACTCCCAGAGTTTAGGGGAGAGGATGTATTTACTATCTACGCTCGGATCCAGTAAATCTGAGAGAGAAGGGCGCTTGTCCGGATAAAAGTCTTTAATGTCTCTCAGAGTAAAACCGTCTTTCAGACGTAGGTCGCGGCGAAAACCAATAAGGACGATACGTTCACGGTGCTGGGGTCGGAAATGACGGCCATCGATGACTTTAGGATCATCCGCGCCCGTGCTTTCGCTGTTTGCGACGTCGTAGCCAAGCTCATCGAGCGTTTTCATGATGATGTTAAAGGTATTACCCTTATCGTGACTCTTCAGATTTTTTACGTTTTCCAGAACAAAAATTGCAGGTTGTTTTGCCCGGATGATCCTGGCCACATCAAAGAAGAGCGTACCCTGAGTGTCGCACTCGAAACCGTGTTTGCGACCCATAGAGTTCTTTTTACTGACACCGGCGATGCTGAATGGCTGGCATGGAAATCCCGCAAGAAGAACATCATGATCCGGGATAGAGGCATCGATAAATTTGTATGCCTCGTCATCAGTAACCTCGGGCCGGTTGCTAAGAGTGATGTCACGGATGTCTGAATTGAAGCGGTGCTCGTTCTCATCGCAATACCAGTTCGCCCGGTAAGTACGGCTGGAATAAGTATTCCATTCGCTCGTGAAAAGACATTTACCACCGATGGCATCAAATCCGCTTCGCAGTCCACCTATCCCTGCAAACAGATCGATAAAGCTAAAGTGCCTGTCCTCATAATCAGCAGGTCGTGAAGGTATTAAAGTCTGTAGATAGCGTCCATCTGCGATACTCAGCTCACAATGCTCAGGTATGCATGTAACCTGACGTTTAAGGGATGCACGGGACCAATTACTGCCATTTTCATCATTTAATACCTGAGCCAGATATTTCAGGTCATAAATGGTCGAAGCTGTTAACAAAGTTTTGTGGATCAGAGATGGTGTTTTATCCACATCATTCAGGTCTGTCTCAAGATCATGAGTGTAACGTTTCATCCAAACTCTCTCAGGAATAATATCTTTGAGATAGATTAACACGCTTAATTTGGATTATTTTTTGGTTCAGGTTCTAAATTTATTGTGATTATTCTGCCTTTAAGTTGCAAAAAGATTGGTTTTAAGCCCGCCCATGAAATAATGACTTGTTAAAATACTGCCTGTAAATAGGCTTGTGGATACATGTCTGTACTCAACAAATCAAGGTGAAATGATGTTTTTTTTAACAAAGTTACTTTTGCCCATCATGATTGTTGTATTCCCAGTGGCGTCCTGGGGGAACTCAACAACTTTTGAGGCAAAGGTGGTTAAGATTGTTGACGGTGACACCATAACTGCGTTGGATGCTCAAAACACAACCATCAAAATACGGATGTATGGTATAGACGCTCCTGAATCTAAACAGGCTTTTGGCCAAAAAGCAAAACAGGCCTTAACCACAGCTATAGCAACTAAAATCGTTACCGTGATAGACCATGGTACGGATATCTATGGCCGTATGTTAGGTACCATCTGGTTAGATGGATATGATATCAATGCCTCTATGGTGGACAGTGGATATGCGTGGGTTTATCGGTTCGAAGATAACGCCATTGTCCCTGGCTATATCAAATATGAATCCGCAGCACAAAAGGAGGCAAAAGGGTTATGGGCAGACACCAACCCTGTCCCACCATGGCAGTGGAGACAGGCAAACGAAAAGCCCAGAAAGGTGAAAGAGAAGAAATAACCATGATGAAAGAGCCTCATCCGTTACTTCAGTTGGTACTAAACGATTCCGGTCGTCTAACCATGCCTGTTTATTATAGAGATCAACAGTATTGCCCGACTTGCCTTACAAAGGTGTTGAAGAGTGAGGATGGAAGTTTGGCGCACCTCGGGGAAATAAATCAAAATACATGTAGACCTTCTATTTCAGTAGTTGTGACAAAAGCAATTATTGAAATGTTATGTGACGGGGAAAAAATATATGTAAATCCAATACGACACCGAGGCCGGGTGCTGGCACCCTCAGTAATTTTTTCTCCCGACACTCACACTTTCAAACCGTTTATAAATACAGACTATCAGCCTGTGGGAGCAAACTGGAAAAGTGAAAAGGGATATAAACTCGGTCTGTTTTATCTCAAAGATCGAGCCAACTCTATCAATAAAGAGGAATTTGATTTCATTGCCGTTATAGACCCTGAGGCAATGCAGAAAGAATTTATTTCGGCCTGGTCTGAGGTTGATGAAAAAAATCCATTGGAAACGCTGAAGCAGATCTTACGATCTAAAAACAACTCTTCTTTATGGGTAAAATGGCCTGGCAAAATTGAGCATGCGCAAAAAGGAAATTACAACGAAAATTACTGGTTCGATTATCAATCTGATAATCAGGAAGTGAACTGTACGGTCTCTGTTGTAGGTATCGAAGGTAACAGTTCCGGTGAGACAATTTATAGATTGCAAACTTTGCTAAAGCGTAAGCTCAATGAATATCAACTGGTTCGGTCTTTAGGGACTATTATGCTTCTTGATAATACCGGGAATATGATTCCATCAAACCATCCTTATTTTGAAGTCATCTCAAAAGCATGTATAAATGGAGTGCGTGACTTTGTTCGTCAAAACCCGTGGGTAGTCTGACGGTCAACTATAAAGCATAATATAATTAGTAATAACAAGGAACAGACATGAATGAAAACTCAGTAATCTTAATAAGTTTATTTTGGTTTTTTTTGGGATCGAGTGTTGTAGCTGGTTTTATGGATGCATCATTATATTGCTGGATTTTTGCAGCCATAAGCGCATTGTTTCTTCTTTCGGTGATACAAACACCAAAGGAGTTAACGGTATCTATTAGTCATATGACAAGCAAAACGCTGATCTCAAAGACAGATGATGGATACACATTTAGCATTTCACCTTACGGAGACGGGTACCGCTTATCAGTCTCGCCTGAAAATCGTCACAATGGTACCCAAAGCTTTGACGGCTGGTTCCCACGTTTTTTTTCCGAACCACAGTATGCCAAATCATCTTTAACTAAATTTCTCGGTGAGTCCTTAGTATGGGAAGAAGATTCAAGTAATGCTCTATGAGATTACTTATTATAAATTTTTCTATTAATCTCCATGGAGTGATATATGAATTTGGCCTATTTTTTATTTTTGTCTATAACTGTTATGCTTACGAGCTTTATTATTAAATCACTTGTCGTATTGGTAAAGTTCAAATTACTTCGTGATGAACGTCTCGAATATACCAGCAATAAAAATATTGATGAGATGTACGATTTAATGAATGCGAAGGAAGAAATCCTCATAAGGCATCATAAGCAGATGTTGGCATTGCATCTTTCACTATTAATATTCGTTCTATTTATTGCTTACATTTACTAAAAATAATTTTATTCAACATTTCAACAAAGGGTTTTCAATGGAAAGCTTCGAAACTGAACAAATGATTCAATATGCTTTCTACATAAATATCGTAATAACGACTGGTTTGGCATGGTTTTGCTTGCGGTCAGGATTGCATTACAATTTTTTCAGAAAAGCAGAGAGTGCCAGAACAAAAGGGCTGAGTAGTACCTCTACTGAACACGGTCCAGCAATAGTGAGACTAAAGAAGCTACAAGCATTAGTAGATTTTATTAGTAACTGTGCTTTTCTAATCCTTTCAATTGGCACAGCTTATATTTTGTATGTTTGGAGCCACAGTTAACTCATACGAGGTAACTTCGGCAGGTAACAACTTCTAATGCAGGACTTTAATAACTCTAAGGGATTCTACATGAAAAAAGACGATCTAATTACGCGTTGTAAATTACTTAAAGGCGAACGCGATGAGTCTATCTTTACCATATTAATTGGGATAGTAGTAAAGCTGGGGCTGGTAGGCCTGGCATTCTATCTGTTGCTTGGTTCCACGATTGATTGGTCAAGCTGGAAAACTTATGCCGCCATGTTGATCTTGGGAGCATTTCTCTAAAATCTTGAACCTTTTTTCACTCATTACAAGCCATGACCTAGTGCGTAGATCATACGATCTTTAAACCTTATGTCATTGATTTATAAGTACATATAACAAAGATTATGTTAAATACTGTATGTATGTACAGCATCAACAGTTGCCCCCCTCATATTGAGGTAATTGCTACATTCATACCACTATTCTTCTTATAGTATCGACATCCTGAATTATTGCACCCTACTGCTTTGTCTTTAGCTGTTCCGAATTAAAATTCATTGCTCAATTTGGATCACATGACGATCAGCGTATTCCTTTGCTTTATCAAAGTTAAGTTTTTAAAACATAAGATATGTAATGACAAATTCTCAATCTGATTTTCCTTTGAACGATCAAAATTTTCAGGCAGATTTGCTGAAAATCAAAAAGGTTTTCGCCGACCTTATAACGCAGGCATCAGATGGTAAGATACCCATAAGGTCTTCTCATGTACACGGCTTACACCATTTCGAGGAGCTCTACATCCGGGCAAGAGCAGGCATGTGTTCGGTCCTGGGATATCCGGTCATGGTTGTTTCAACTATCTCAGTTAAAGAGCCCGGCACAGGCATTTTTAGAGCGCTTCTTGCAGAATTGAAATGTATTGCAGATGAACAAAATTACATTTTGAAAATTGAAAATGTACTGCCTCCCCTATTCCGCAAATACCTTATTCAAGAAGGTTTTGTTTTCCCAGGTGAACCTTGGATGTGTGGTTCCGGCTATTGGTTTAAGAACCCACAAGTACTTCATGAAAATATTGAGTTATTATCTGTTTAAGTCGATCTAACAATTTCACTGGAGCTAACATGTCCCCGGAATTGGTATCAGACATTGCAAGAGTGGCGCATGAAAAGCTACTTTCAATTTTAACGGAGTGCGGCATAGAGAAGACGGCAGGCACTTGCCTTTTTGCAAGCTATCTTGTGTGTTATTTAGCAAAAACTAAAGGTCTAGATGCTGTTGTCCGTGGGGGTAACGGTGCAGATGATGGCGGTATATTTATAGAGTGTGGTGGCTTTGGCCATTATTGGTGTGAGTTGAATTTCGAAGAAGTGCAATATTATATTGACATCACTTCCGAACAGTTTGGGTTTCATCCATACATAGTGAAACTCGCCAACGATATAACAGGATGGCCTCGATATATTCCTGGTGATCAGGAAACGGTCGATAGTCATTTAGAACAATTATTACGCGACGGCTATACAGAATAGGCTGCGTATACCCTATCGCAGCCTTTCAGGCTCTTAACCCTTGTGACCTGTTAACGGAACCACTCAGGATGACGCTGCCGATCAACTTTGATAACCTGCGAATTAAATTCAACGACATCCGCTGGAGTAAGCATTAATTCATCAGGATTTACAATAAATGGTCTTAAAACCACTTCGCCACCGTCTTCTTTTGCACCGTAGATATTAATAAGAAAGTGCAGTCGTTGATTTCCTTCAGCATTGCGTTGCCATTCTCTAAAAGTCAAAGTTTGTTTAATATAGTTTGTTAAAAGAAATGCGAATTCAGATTCTTCCGTTTGTGAGATACCGATTTTGTTAGACATTTTTTTTAGTATCTTTCCGAGCATGGACACACAGGCATCTAGACTTAACGATGTTGAAATTTTGGTCGTATTAAAATCCTCCTGCGAAAGTGAAATCATCCATGTATTATCTTTATGATAGTCGGTAATATAAATAAAATGAGATGTAAAAGGCGTTGAGTGATTGAACTCTCCTAAGTTCCATCCATACTGACTCACTGTATTTGAGCTAAGTTCTTTGTCGGTAATGTTCATAATTCATACCTTTCGATAAAGTCTGTAATGATAATTAGCTATCTCAAAGGACCAGAACAACTCTTGAAATAACCACACTCGAAGAATTTATCATATTGAACACCCCTACCTAATAACCTTGCCGACTTAATAAATCACAATAGCCCTCCCCTGACATTTTAAAATGCTACTTGAATTTTTGATAGCTTATGGTTGTTTTATGTTCTTTGTGATACGCATATGTCATCTTCTCTTTCCAGTACCAATCTTGTAGATCCTGCAAGTCTAGCCCATTTTTCTCACGTATGCTTTCGTGTAATTCGCTAAGCGCGAGTTTATCATTAGGTTTATAAATGGCTAATTTTTCTTCAAATAAATCCAGCCAACGTTTCCCCATCTTACGACGCAAAACAAACACCATCGTGATAAATGTAATGAAATGCACAGCAATTAGTTCCAACTTATGCGATTGCTGACCAGATAAAATTACTATTGTAACAACAGGGATGGCCGTATATAAAGCAATCAAAGCGACCATAAGTTGGTATGGTTTTTCCCGTATTACCATGTTCATGGGTAAACCAGAGGACGCTACTGCTTGCCAAAATCTTAAAGGGGAGCCCGCAGAATTCGGAAAAAATCGTACGCTAAGGTTTTCCGGGCATCCGTAAGGGCCGAAACTTCCCGTCTTCCAGTCTGCGGCTCTGCCGCCAGACGTAATCGCC
>NZ_JBJQJP010000040.1:0-15701 GCF_046487365.1 Escherichia sp. WS1451 | reverse complement strand
ACCACCCCGTCAGTAGCTGAACAGGAGGGACAGCTGATAGAAACAGAAGCCACTGGAGCACCTCAAAAACACCATCATACACTAAATCAGTAAGTTGGCAGCATCACCGATCCCTTCATTTAGTGACTGCCCCTGGGTTTTTCATGCTCTCCTGCGTCCTAGAGAACTTGCCAATAACCTACATTATTTTTGCTTTGCCATTACCAATCGTCCTGAACAAGTTTATTTTAAAGCCAAAGCGCTGCCCAACTTTTATCCTCAATACCACATCGTCAGCAGGAAATAACCTAATCCCTGTGTTGGGATCTTATAATCGCTAATGATAATTATTTACATTTTATAGCTTCTGCTATAAAACATAGTAGTTGCTATGTTTATTCTAATTTTGCTCACTATAGGTACTAAATCATGCTCTCAATAAAAAAAGTAACCATGCTCTTGGGGTGCCTAGTCCTCACCTGCTCGATAGCATTTCAGGCGAGTGCAGCTGAAAAATTCAAGGTCATTACAACTTTTACCATCATCGCAGATATGGCCAAAAACGTGGCTGGAGATGCTGCAGAAGTCTCATCCATAACCAAGCCTGGTGCAGAAATTCATGAGTATCAGCCTACCCCTGGCGATATTAAACGTGCGCAGGGGGCACAACTGATTCTCGCCAATGGTATGAATCTGGAATTGTGGTTCCAACGCTTTTACCAGCATCTCAATGGGGTTCCAGAAGTAATTGTCTCTTCGGGTGTGACGCCAGTAGGGATCACCGAAGGGCCCTATGAGGGCAAACCTAACCCCCATGCCTGGATGTCGCCAGATAATGCTCTGATTTACGTCGATAATATTCGTGATGCGTTTATAAAATACGATCCGGCAAATGCACAAACCTACCAACGTAATGCCGATACTTATAAAGCCAAGATTACCCAAACCCTTGCCCCCCTGCGTAAGCAGATTGCGGAACTCCCTGAGAATCAGCGATGGATGGTCACCAGTGAAGGGGCTTTTTCTTATCTCGCACGCGATTTGGGGCTAAAAGAGCTTTATCTGTGGCCGATTAATGCCGATCAACAAGGAACACCGCAGCAGGTACGTAAGGTTGTTGATATAGTTAAGAAAAATCATATCCCGGCAGTCTTTAGCGAGAGTACGATTTCCGATAAACCAGCGCGTCAGGTTGCGCGTGAAACCGGCGCGCACTACGGTGGTGTGCTCTATGTCGATTCCCTGAGCACAGAAAACGGCCCGGTACCTACGTATATCGACCTTCTGAAGGTTACTACCAGTACGCTGGTACAGGGAATTAAAGCCGGAAAAAGGGAGAAATAATGATGCAATCTGCAGGCATTGTCGTTAATGATGTTACTGTCACCTGGCGTAACGGGCACACAGCACTGCGCGATGCATCCTTCACAGTACCAGGCGGATCTATTGCCGCTCTGGTTGGGGTAAACGGTTCCGGAAAATCGACGTTGTTTAAAGCGATTATGGGATTTGTGCGTCTGACCAGCGGGAAGATATCTGTTCTGGGTATTCCCACACGACAGGCGCTACAGAAAAACCTGGTTGCCTACGTCCCTCAGTCAGAAGAGGTTGACTGGTCATTTCCTGTACTGGTGGAAGATGTGGTGATGATGGGCCGCTATGGGCATATGGGTATGTTGCGTATCGCCAAAAAGAGGGATCGTCAGATTGTCACCGATGCGCTGGAACGTGTCGATATGGTGGATTTTCGCCATCGACAAATCGGCGAGCTTTCCGGTGGACAAAAGAAACGCGTCTTTCTGGCGAGAGCGATTGCACAGCAGGGTGATGTGATCCTGCTGGATGAACCTTTTACCGGCGTTGATGTGAAAACCGAAGCGAAAATCATCAGCCTGTTGAGGGAGTTACGCGCGGAAGGCAAAACGATGCTTGTCTCAACGCACAATCTCGGATCCGTCACGACATTTTGCGATTATACGGTCATGGTCAAAGGCACCGTCCTGGCAAGCGGGCCGACAGACACCACTTTTACAGCCGAGAACCTGGAGCTGGCTTTTAGCGGCGTACTGCGCCATGTCACACTTAACGGCTCGGAAGAAAGCATTATTACTGACGATGAACGCCCTTTTGTGGCACATCGACCGTCAGCGGTGCAGAGGGAAGAAAGATGAACGTGCTACTGGAACCCTTCAGCTATGAATATATGCTCAATGCGATGTGGGTCTCGGCGATGGTCGGCGGTCTCTGCGCTTTCCTGTCATGCTATCTGATGCTAAAAGGCTGGTCGCTGATTGGCGATGCGCTGTCGCACTCTATTGTCCCGGGTGTTGCGGGGGCATATATGCTGGGGCTTCCGTTTTCTCTGGGAGCCTTCTTTTCCGGCGGACTGGCAGCGGGCAGCATGCTGTTTCTTAACCAACTCACTCGCTTAAAAGAAGATGCCATCATCGGCCTGATCTTCTCGTCCTTTTTTGGCCTGGGGCTGTTTATGGTGTCATTGAACCCGACATCCGTGAACATTCAGACCATCGTCCTGGGCAATATTCTGGCAATCGATCCGGCGGATATCCTGCAACTCACTATCATTGGCATTCTCTCGATCATCGTGCTTTTTTTCAAATGGAAAGATCTTATGGTGACCTTTTTCGACGAGAATCACGCCCGTGCTATTGGATTGCATCCGGGCAGATTAAAAATCCTCTTCTTCACCCTGCTGTCGGTTTCGACCGTTGCGGCGCTGCAAACGGTTGGTGCCTTTCTGGTGATCTGTCTGGTGGTGACTCCCGGTGCAACAGCATGGTTGTTAACCGATCGTTTTCCCCGCCTGCTCATGATTGCTGTAACTATTGGCAGTGTGACCAGTTTCCTCGGCGCGTGGGTCAGTTACTTTCTGGACGGCGCGACAGGTGGAATCATCGTGGTGGCGCAGACACTGCTGTTTCTTTTAGCATTTGTCTTTGCGCCCACCCATGGGCTTTTGGCAAATCGTCGGCGTGCGCATAAAGCGCTGGAGGATCGCTCATGATGGCATTATTACTGGAGCCACTGCAGTTCACCTTTATGAGTCACGCACTGCTGATTTCACTGGTAGTTTCCATACCCTGTGCGCTGCTGTCGGTCTTTCTGGTCCTGAAAAGTTGGGCACTGATGGGTGACGCGATGAGTCATGCGGTTTTTCCTGGCATCGTGCTTGCCTGGATTCTGGGGTTACCTCTGGCTACAGGGGCATTCGTCGCCGGAGTATTCTGTGCGGTGGCGACGGGATACCTGAAAGACAACAGCCGAATCAAGCAAGATACAGTGATGGGGATTGTTTTTTCTGGCATGTTTGCCGCAGGTCTGATCTTGTATATTGCAGTCAAACCAGACGTACATCTTGATCATATTCTTTTCGGCGACATGCTCGGGATAACCATCGGCGATATAATCCAGACGGTGATTATTGCCGGACTGGTTACACTTGTTATTAGCGTAAAATGGCGGGATTTTTTGCTGTTCAGCTTTGATTATCAACAGGCGCAGGCAAGCGGTTTGCATACGAGATGGCTGCATTATGGGCTGCTGTGCATGGTCTCCCTGACCATTGTGGCGACGCTGAAAGCGGTAGGTATCATTCTCTCTATTTCTCTTCTCATTGCGCCTGGTGCCATTGCGGTACTCCTGACACAACGCTTTCATATTGCGCTCCTGCTGGCGACTGGCATATCGATATTGGTCTCAATGACTGGTGTCTGGCTGTCCTTTTTTATCGACAGCGCGCCAGCTCCGACAATTGTTGTCTTATTCGCGGTCATGTTCATCATGACGTTTACCGTTACCAGCATCAACGCACGCACAAAGGAAAATGCCGAACCACGGGATTTGTTATCATCCGATTAGCAGAACACTCGGCCAGCAACATCCGCTTATTGGCGATGCGCTTGAACGAATAATGCACAGACTTATGATTCTGATAAGTTTTGTTGCCAGAGAGTTGCTGCGGACTGGATAGCAAGTAATGTCGATTCTCAGGGGTAGCAAACAGCGCAGTAAAATGAGGGAAGTAGTGGCAAAACATAGAGAAAATTGGGGGGCGAGGGCCAGTGATGTAAAAAACCACGCTAAGAGTTTAATTAATTGTTTGTATTGAAGTTTAATGATCTTAACTCACCCTTAAGAATATCTTCCGGTAACGAAGACGTATAATGCCCCAGCATATTTATATGGCTATGTATCAGCAGCGATAATCTTGCCGGATGCTACTCCTCAGGAGTTTCTCCCGATTTGCGAAGATGTGACAACGCCTCCTGCATGTAAAGTGTGTTTCACAGCACAACCGCATTGGTCACCAGCCCCAGAGCACCTAGTTGATCTTCCTGCCCTTAACGGTAGCTGAAGATGACTGGGCTGGATGGAAAATCCTGCATGGTGCATTGGGAGAGCAGATAGAATTGGTTGGCGACGATCTGTTTGTGACCAACGTAAAGTATATTCAGCGCGGCATTGACGAAAACCTTGCCAATTCAGCATTGATTAAACTCAACCAGATTGGTTCCCTGAGTGAAACCTTTGATGCGGTACAACTTTGCCATGACAACAACTGGGGCACCTTTATCTCACACCGCAGTGGTGAGACAGTGGACAGCTTTATCGCCGATATGACAGTTGCAATGCGCGCAGGTCATCTCAAAACGGGAGCTCCATGCCGGGGTGAGCGTATTGAAAAATATAACCAGCTTATGAGAATTGAGGATGAACTGGGTTCATCGGCGCAATTTGCTGGAAAGTCTGCCTTTAAATGACATTATTGTGCCAATCCCCCAGGCTTACGCGTCGGGGTTATTCTGGAGGAATGATGAAAGCTCACGTTTTTGTTATTTCTATGCTTACTGGCATTGTCGTCACCTATGCCGTGTTACTTCTTGGTTGCTTGTTCATCGATAAAACGCTCCCCACTGTAGATGTTGTCATTCTGTCACTTGTCGTGGGGGCTTCTGCTCAGCAATTGTCGAGGGTATTAATGTCAATAAATAGAACCTTCCCTTATCTTGCATGTAGTCAAAGGATATAAATTAACAATATCAGTCAAATGAGAACATATTCTGATATTGTTACGATAAAAAATTATTTTATGAGGGGTACATGATTAAATCACTTTTTGCCGTCATTATCGGCGGTTCTGTTGGATGTACTCTGCGCTGGTTACTGTCCACACGCTTTAACAGTCTTTTTCCAAATCTACCTCCAGGTACACTGGTGGTAAACCTCCTTGCCGGGTTAATTATTGGTACTGCGTTGGCGTACTTTTTACGACAACCACACCTTGATCCTTTTTGGAAATTAATGATAACAACGGGACTTTGTGGAGGTCTGAGTACTTTCTCTACATTTTCTGTTGAAGTATTCGCATTACTCCAGGCGGGAAATTATATATGGGCTTTGACGTCTGTACTTGTTCACGTCATTGGCTCCCTCATCATGACAGCTTTAGGCTTTTTTATCATAACCATACTTTTCGCATGAGAATTCATTAACGTTACAGGTTTATCAACTAATGTGACGCTTAGGATAGAATTTCGCTCCATGGTATGCGTTTGCAGTCATTACAGTCTCCATGACGACTGTAATGACTGCAAACGCATTACCTGACATATCAGTATAAACAATGAATTAACCTCTTGGCGTATTTTTTACATCACTGGCCCTCACCCCCCAAAATTCTCTCTGAAAAATTGTTGCGGTTAACGTTGCCAATGTATCCACCCATTTCAGAAGACGATCTGGCATCCTGGTGGCATGCTGCGATGTGCTTCAGGTGAGTGCACTGGGCGGTCAGCACAGGCGGTTTCGACAGCGAAATTGCACAGGACGTTATGCCGGCTGTGAGTACAACATCATAGCCTTACTTGATTGTACGGTAATGCCAAATACATGCAGACACTATGGTAAATAATACAGCGGCAAATAATGCCGTCACAATCAGCGCGATTGAGACACCTGTTTTCGACGCCAGTGGCACCAACAATGCGCACAGCCCATAGCCAAGTGTGTGACTGGCCGTAAGCCAGCCCGCGCCTGCGCCGTCGGCCAGCTTATCATTCAGTAAAAGTTGATAAGCGGGTGTTGCCAGAGCGGCCCCAAATGACAGCACTGCACAGCCCAGGTAAAACAACCATAGCTGTTCAGTGAGCATGATAGCCAGACCACTAC
The DNA here is from genome assembly GCF_046487365.1 of Escherichia sp. WS1451. NCBI lineage: Bacteria > Pseudomonadati > Pseudomonadota > Gammaproteobacteria > Enterobacterales > Enterobacteriaceae > Escherichia > Escherichia sp. WS1451. The sequence goes on along the minus strand of NZ_JBJQJP010000040.1, from coordinate 9,533 downwards.
TCATCAACACCCCGGCACTCAGGAGCAGAGCCACTGGAGTCAGGCGCTGTGGACGGAGTACCACGAACTGCGCGATAAGCGCAGCTATTGCGGACAGCCCCAACAACCACGCCACCTGTTGGCTAATAGTGGTGGTATCAGTATCGAACTGGCGAGTAAGGGCTGGCGAAAGTCCAAGCTGCATCATGCTCATTGCCGCAGCCAGTAACATTGCGCAAAGCAGATAAGGCAGGCAATCCCGCTTCAGGCTGACGCTCTTGCGCTCCGGTGTGGGCTGTGGTGGTGTGCCGGGCAACCGCAGAAGCATCACCACAGCCCACACCGGAGCTGCCATCAGCATCCACACTGGCGCCAGAGGGTGAATGACCAACATTGCCGCCGCGCACAGCGGCCCGAATAGCCTGCCGCAGCTCAGGCCGGAGCTGATGGTTGCCAGAGCGGCCATGCGATTCCCTTCTCCCGCTCTCTGCAATGCCCAGACCTGACAGGCTGGCACCATTGCTGACACGGTCAGACCGTAGACGATCCGGGCGATGATTAATATTCCCAACCCCACCGCTGTTGTTACGGCACCGGTAGCCATCAGCACACTTCCCAGCCCAAGCAGGGTAAAGCTTACGCCATATCCTCCCAGAGCCCACAGCACCACAGTCTTACTGCCAGTAAGGGAAATTTGCTTTCCCCACCATGGGGAAGATGGCAGAAACAGCATTGAGCCCAGCATCAGCAGGGCAGCCCATACAGACAGACTCAGATTTGTCTGTATGACCAGAACAGGGAGTACAACCAGCAGACCGTTCTGTCCGATACCGAGAAGACCGGCACTGAACGCCAGTGGCCAGCAGGACAGGGTTTTTTGGGGCGTATCTTCGATCTTAGATGACATTGTAATGTTTCAACACCATGTATTAATTGTGTTTATTTGTAAAATTAATTTTTCTGACAATAACATTTCTCATTGATAATGAGAATCATTATTGACATAATTGTTATTATTTTACTGTGTAGGAGCTGTTTGATTATGATCCTGCCCTCTGAAAAATCCGCCACAGATGTGGCTGCGCAGTGCTTCCTGAATGCCTTGATTCGTGAAACCAAAGACTGGCAACTGGCGGAATACCCGCCAGACGAATTGATTATCCCGCTGGACGAACAGAAGTCGCTCCATTTCAGAGTGGCTTATTTCTCCCCAACCCAGCATCACCGCTTTGCATTTCCTGCTCATCTGGTCACGGCATCAGGCAGTTATCCTGTCGACTTTACCACTCTCTCCCGGCTTATTATTGATAAGCTCCGGCATCAACTTTTTCTGCCAGTTCCCCTCTGCGAAACTTTCCACCAACGCGTGCTGGAAAGCTACGCCCATACGCAACAGACAATTGATGCCCGCCATGACTGGGCCATCCTGCGTGAAAAAGCGTTGAATTTTGGCGAGGCTGAGCAGGCACTGCTGACAGGACACGCTTTCCACCCTGCACCTAAGTCTCATGAACCGTTTAACCGCCAGGAAGCTGAACGATACCTGCCTGACATGGCACCTCACTTCCCGCTGCGGTGGTTTTCGGTGGATAAAACGCAAATCGCTGGTGAAAGTCTGCATCTTAACCTTCAACAGCGGTTGACGCGATTTGCCGCAGAAAATGCGCCCCAGTTACTCAACGAATTAAGTGACAATCAATGGCTGTTCCCGCTGCACCCGTGGCAGGGAGAATATCTTTTGCAGCAAGTGTGGTGCCAGGCACTTTTTGCTAAAGGACTTATCAGAGACTTAGGCGAGGCCGGCACGTCGTGGCTGCCGACCACCTCTTCCCGCTCCCTCTACTGTGCTACCAGCCGCGATATGATCAAGTTCTCCCTGAGCGTTCGGCTGACCAACTCCGTCCGTACTCTGTCTGTGAAAGAGGTGGAGCGAGGAATGCGCCTGGCACGTCTGGCGCAAACCGACGGCTGGCAGATGCTACAGGCCCGCTTCCCTACTTTCCGGGTAATGCAGGAGGACGGCTGGGCCGGGCTGCGCGATCTTAACGGCAACATCATGCAGGAAAGTTTGTTTTCCCTGCGTGAAAACCTGCTGCTGGAGCAGCCGCAAAGCCAGACCAACGTTCTGGTTTCCCTGACTCAGGCCGCACCGGATGGCGGTGATTCGCTGCTGGTTTCGGCGGTAAAACGCCTGAGCGATCGCCTCGGTATCACTGTGCAACAGGCCGCCCACGCATGGGTCGATGCTTACTGTCAGCAGGTGCTGAAGCCTCTGTTTACGGCTGAAGCGGATTACGGCCTGGTGCTGCTGGCGCATCAGCAAAATATTCTTGTGCAGATGCTTGGGGATCTGCCGGTCGGATTTATTTACCGTGACTGCCAGGGCAGCGCGTTTATGCCTCACGCGACAGAGTGGCTCGATACCATTGACGAGGCGCAGGCGGAAAATATTTTCACCCGTGAGCAGTTGCTGCGCTATTTCCCTTATTACCTGCTGGTTAACTCCACTTTTGCCGTAACTGCTGCGCTGGGTGCTGCCGGGCTGGACAGCGAAGCGAATCTGATGGCTCGTGTACGAACATTGCTGGCTGAAGTGCGTGACCAGGTGACTCATAAAACCTGTCTCAACTATGTTCTGGAAAGTCCGTACTGGAACGTAAAAGGTAACTTTTTCTGTTATCTGAACGATCATAACGAGAACACCATCGTTGACCCTTCGGTGATCTATTTTGATTTCGCTAACCCGCTGCAGGCTCAGGAGGTCTGAATGTCTGGGGCAAACATTGTTCACAGCGGATATGGACTGCGCTGTGAAAAACTCGACAAGCCTCTGAATCTTGGCTGGGGGCTGGACAATAGCGCGGTGTTGCACTGGCCCGGGGAGCTGCCAACAGGGTGGCTGTGCGACGCGCTGGATCAGATATTTATCGCCGCACCACAACTTTCAGCAGTGGTTCTTCCCTGGTCCGAATGGTGTGAGGAGCCACAGGCGCTGACGCTTTTCGGACAGGTACAAAGCGACATTATCCATCGTTCCGCTTTCTGGCAGTTACCGTTATGGCTGAGTTCTCCGGCAAACCGGGCCTCCGGTAAAATGGTTTTTGATGCAGAGCGTGAGATTTATTTCCCGCAGCGCCCCCCCCGTCCGCAGGGTGAAGTTTATCGTCGTTACGATCCACGCATTCGCAGGATGCTGAGTTTCCGCATTGCCGATCCCGTTTCTGATGCAGAACGTTTCACTCGCTGGATGAACGATCCGCGCGTTGAGTATTTCTGGGAGCAAAGTGGCTCACTGGAGGTACAGATCGCCTATCTGGAACGCCAGCTCACCAGTAAACATGCATTCCCGCTGATTGGTTGTTTCGACGATCGGCCGTTCAGTTATTTCGAAATCTACTGGGCGGCGGAAGACCGCATTGGTCGCCACTATTCGTGGCAGCCCTTTGACCGTGGCCTGCATCTGCTGGTTGGTGAACAGCAATGGCGCGGAGCCCACTATGTGCAAAGCTGGCTGCGCGGGGTGACACATTACCTGCTGCTGAATGAGCCACGTACGCAGCGCACAGTACTGGAGCCACGCACCGATAACCAGCGCCTGTTCCGCCATCTTGAGCCTGCGGGATACCGGACAATTAAAGAGTTCGACTTCCCACATAAACGCTCGCGCATGGTGATGGCGGATCGTCATCACTTCTTCACGGAGGTCGGTCTGTAATGAATCACAAAGACTGGGATTTGGTCAACCGCCGCCTGGTGGCAAAAATGTTGTCTGAGCTGGAGTATGAGCAGGTTTTCCACGCGGAATCTCAGGGCGATGACCGCTACTGCATTAACCTGCCGGGAGCACAATGGCGCTTCATCGCTGAACGTGGTATCTGGGGCTGGCTCTGGATTGATGCTCAAACTCTGCGCTGCGCGGACGAGCCAGTACTGGCTCAGACGCTGCTGATGCAGCTAAAGCAGGTACTGTCAATGAGCGATGCAACCGTTGCTGAGCATATGCAGGATTTGTATGCCACGCTGCTGGGCGACCTGCAACTACTGAAAGCCCGTCGCGGGCTGAGCGCCAGTGACCTGATTAATCTTAATGCCGACCGCCTGCAATGCCTGCTGAGCGGTCATCCTAAATTCGTTTTTAATAAAGGTCGCCGTGGCTGGGGTAAAGAGGCGCTGGAACGATATGCGCCAGAGTATGCCAACACCTTCAGACTGCACTGGCTGGCGGTAAAACGTGAACATATGATCTGGCGCTGTGATAACGAGATGGATATTCATCAGTTGTTGACGGCCGCAATGGATCCGCAGGAGTTTGCCCGCTTCAGTCAGGTCTGGCAGGAAAACGGACTGGATCATAACTGGCTGCCGCTGCCGGTACATCCGTGGCAGTGGCAGCAAAAAATCGCTACCGACTTCATCGCTGATTTTGCCGAAGGCAGGATGGTGTCTCTCGGCGAGTTTGGCGACCAGTGGCTCGCCCAGCAGTCGCTGCGTACCCTGACCAACGCCAGTCGCCGGGGCGGGCTGGATATCAAGCTGCCGCTGACCATCTACAACACCTCATGCTACCGGGGGATCCCTGGCAGATACATCGCTGCCGGACCACTGGCTTCACGCTGGCTACAACAGGTTTTTGCGACCGACGCCACCCTAGTGCAAAGCGGCGCAGTGATACTTGGTGAACCGGCTGCAGGCTATGTCTCCCATGAAGGCTATGCCGCGCTTGCCCGGGCTCCCTATCGCTACCAGGAAATGCTTGGTGTTATCTGGCGGGAGAATCCGTGCCGCTGGCTGAAACCGGATGAAAGTCCGGTTCTGATGGCAACACTGATGGAGTGCGACGAAAACAATCAGCCGCTGGCAGGCGCATATATAGACCGCTCCGGGCTGGACGCTGAAACCTGGCTTACGCAACTGTTCCGGGTGGTCGTGGTTCCTCTGTATCACCTGCTTTGCCGCTACGGTGTCGCGCTTATTGCACATGGACAAAATATAACTCTCGCCATGAAAGAGGGGGTTCCACAGCGTGTTCTGCTGAAAGACTTCCAGGGCGATATGCGACTGGTGAAAGAAGAGTTCCCCGAAATGGACTCTTTGCCTCAGGAGGTTCGTGATGTTACATCCCGCCTGAGTGCGGACTACTTAATCCATGATTTGCAGACGGGTCACTTCGTGACAGTACTGCGTTTTATTTCGCCACTGATGGTTCGTCTTGGCGTACCTGAAAGGCGATTTTATCAACTGCTGGCAGCAGTGTTGAGTGATTACATGAAAAAACATCCACAAATGTCAGAGCGTTTTGCGCTTTTCTCACTTTTCAGGCCACAAATCATTCGCGTGGTGCTGAACCCGGTAAAACTGACCTGGCCTGATCTGGATGGCGGCAGCCGCATGCTGCCGAATTACCTTGAGGATCTGCAAAATCCGCTGTGGCTGGTAACTCAGGAATATGAATCATGAAAAAAAGTGTCGATTTTATTGGTGTAGGGACAGGGCCATTTAATCTCAGCATTGCTGCGTTGTCACATCAGATCGAAGAACTGGACTGTCTCTTCTTTGATGAACATCCTCATTTTTCCTGGCATCCGGGTATGCTGGTACCGGATTGTCATATGCAGACCGTCTTTCTGAAAGATCTGGTCAGTGCTGTTGCACCTACAAATCCCTACAGTTTTGTTAACTATCTGGTGAAGCACAAAAAGTTCTATCGCTTCCTTACAAGCAGACTACGTACAGTATCCCGTGAAGAGTTTTCTGACTACCTCCGCTGGGCTGCTGAAGATATGAATAACCTGTATTTCAGTCATACCGTTGAAAACATTGATTTCGATAAAAAACGTCGATTGTTTCTGGTGCAAACCAGCCAGGGAGAATATTTTGCCCGCAATATCTGCCTTGGTACAGGAAAACAACCTTATTTACCACCCTGTGTGAAGCATATGACACAATCCTGTTTCCATGCCAGTGAAATGAATCTTCGTCGGCCGGACCTTAGTGGAAAACGGATAACCGTGGTTGGTGGAGGACAGAGTGGTGCAGACCTGTTCCTTAATGCATTACGCGGGGAATGGGGAGAAGCGGCGGAAATAAACTGGGTCTCCCGGCGTAATAATTTTAACGCACTGGATGAGGCTGCTTTTGCTGATGAGTATTTTACACCTGAATATATTTCAGGCTTCTCCGGACTGGAGGAAGATATTCGCCATCAGTTACTGGATGAGCAGAAAATGACATCGGATGGCATCACTGCCGATTCTTTACTGACCATTTATCGTGAGTTGTACCACCGTTTTGAAGTTCTGAGAAAACCAAGAAATATCCGTCTGCTACCCAGCCGCTCGGTAACAACTCTGGAAAGTAGTGGTCCTGGCTGGAAGTTGCTGATGGAGCATCATCTGGATCAGGGCAGGGAGAGCCTGGAAAGTGATGTGGTGATTTTCGCCACAGGTTACCGTTCTGCGTTGCCACAAATACTTCCCTCACTGATGCCCCTGATCACCATGCACGATAAGAACACCTTTAAAGTGCGTGATGACTTCACTCTGGAATGGAGTGGCCCGAAAGAGAACAACATCTTCGTGGTCAACGCCAGTATGCAAACCCATGGCATCGCCGAACCCCAGCTCAGCCTGATGGCATGGAGATCTGCACGTATTCTTAATCGCGTAATGGGACGTGATTTATTCGATCTCAGTATGCCGCCCGCCCTGATTCAGTGGCGCAGCGGCACCTAGGGAAAACGCAGCCGGAGGCTGCTTCTTTAACTCGCTACACAGCATCTTTGGGCTGATTTTTTCCGCCCGTATGGAGGAATAATGATGATAAGCAAAAAGTATACGCTTTGGGCTCTCAACCCACTGCTTCTTACCATGATGGCGCCAGCAGTCGCTCAACAAACCGATGATGAAACGTTCGTGGTGTCTGCCAACCGCAGCAATCGCACCGTAGCGGAGATGGCGCAAACCACCTGGGTTATCGAAAACGCCGAACTGGAACAGCAGATTCAGGGCGGCAAAGAGCTTAAAGACGCACTGGCTCAGCTGATCCCTGGCCTTGACGTCAGCAGCCGGAGCCGCACCAACTACGGTATGAATGTGCGTGGCCGCCCGCTGGTCGTGCTGGTTGACGGCGTGCGTCTCAACTCTTCACGTACCGACAGCCGACAACTGGACTCTATAGATCCTTTTAATATCGACCATATTGAAGTGATCTCCGGTGCGACGTCCCTGTACGGCGGCGGCAGTACCGGTGGCCTGATCAACATCGTGACCAAAAAAGGCCAGCCGGAAACCATGATGGAGTTTGAGGCTGGCACCAAAAGTGGCTTTAGCAGCAGTAAAGATCACGATGAACGCATTGCCGGAGCTGTCTCCGGCGGAAATGAGCATATCTCCGGACGTCTTTCCGTGGCATATCAGAAATTTGGCGGCTGGTTTGACGGTAACGGCGATGCCACCTTGCTTGATAACACCCAGACCGGCCTGCAGTACTCCGATCGGCTGGACATCATGGGAACTGGTACGCTGAACATCGATGAATCCCGGCAGCTTCAGTTGATCACACAGTACTATAAAAGCCAGGGCGACGACGATTACGGGCTTAATCTCGGGAAAGGCTTCTCTGCCATCAGAGGGACCAGCACGCCATTCGTCAGTAACGGGCTGAATTCCGACCGTATTCCCGGCACTGAGCGGCATTTGATCAGCCTGCAGTACTCTGACAGCGCTTTTCTGGGACAGGAGCTGGTCGGTCAGGTTTACTACCGCGATGAGTCGTTGCGATTCTACCCGTTCCCGACGGTAAATGCGAACAAACAGGTGACGGCTTTCTCTTCGTCACAGCAGGACACCGACCAGTACGGCATGAAACTGACTCTGAACAGCAAACCGATGGACGGCTGGCAAATCACCTGGGGGCTGGATGCTGATCATGAGCGCTTTACCTCCAACCAGATGTTCTTCGACCTGGCTCAGGCAAGCGCTTCCGGAGGGCTGAACAACAAGAAGATTTACACCACCGGGCGCTATCCGTCGTATGACATCACCAACCTGGCGGTCTTCCTGCAATCAGGCTATGACATCAATAATCTCTTTACCCTCAACGGTGGCGTACGCTATCAGTACACTGAAAACAAGATTGATGATTTCATCGGCTACGCGCAGCAACGGCAGATTGCCGCCGGGAAGGCTACATCCGCCGACGCCATTCCTGGCGGCTCAGTCGATTACGACAACTTCCTGTTCAACGCCGGTCTGCTGATGCACATCACCGAACGCCAGCAGGCATGGCTCAACTTCTCCCAGGGCGTGGAGCTGCCGGACCCGGGTAAATACTATGGTCGCGGCATCTATGGTGCTGCAGTGAACGGCCATCTTCCTCTAACAAAGAGTGTGAACGTCAGCGACAGCAAGCTGGAAGGCGTGAAAGTCGATTCTTATGAGCTGGGCTGGCGCTTTACTGGCAATAATCTGCGTACCCAAATCGCGGCCTACTATTCGATTTCTGATAAGAGCGTGGTGGCGAATAAAGATCTGACCATCAGCGTGGTGGACGACAAACGCCGTATTTACGGCGTGGAAGGTGCGGTGGACTACCTGATTCCTGATACTGACTGGAGTACCGGAGTGAACTTCAACGTGCTGAAAACTGAGTCGAAAGTGAACGGTACCTGGCAGAAATACGATGTGAAGACAGCAAGCCCATCAAAAGCGACAGCCTACATTGGCTGGGCACCGGACCCGTGGAGTCTGCGCGTGCAGAGCACCACCTCCTTTGACGTGAGCGACGCGCAGGGCTACAAGGTCGATGGCTATACCACCGTGGATCTGCTCGGCAGTTATCAGCTTCCGGTGGGTACACTCAGCTTCAGCATTGAAAACCTCTTCGACCGTGACTACACCACTGTCTGGGGGCAGCGTGCACCACTGTACTACAGCCCGGGTTACGGCCCAGCGTCACTGTACGACTACAAAGGCAGGGGCCGAACCTTTGGTCTGAACTACTCTGTGCTGTTCTGACCGGTATTCCTTTACAACAAAGGTACGCTGATATCAACATGGCCGCTGACAGCCAAGTTGATATCATATAATACACGACATAATCTGTAGTCAGGGAGGATAGACTCTTTACTGACTACAGATTATGTCGTGTTCCGTGCTCATTTCCTCAAAAAAATACAAGAAAAGAATTAGTATTCTAACAAAAAGTGAAATAAATTGTATCAAACTCCCTCTTTTAATCCTGTTGAGTAAATCAGCTTTTGCAATAGGATTGAAAGAGTGTAAGTGGAATCTCTTCCGGATACTCGTTACCACCGTGGCTAGAATATCTACGGCTGCGGGCCAGTAATAGATTAAGTGATAACAGCTGTCTGGAAATGTAGGGGCGTATCCACTAATCATAATCATTGTGAGATAAATATTACGGGGCATTTTATAATGAATAAAGGTGATGCTGCCAACTTACTGATTTAGTGTATGATGGTGTTTTTGAGGTGCTCCAGTGGCTTCTGTTTCTATCAGCTGTCCCTCCTGTTCAGCTACTGACGGGGTGGTGCG
>NZ_JBJQJP010000039.1:0-23830 GCF_046487365.1 Escherichia sp. WS1451 | reverse complement strand
ACGGCTGGGACGGAAGTCGCTGTCGTTCTCAAAATCGGTGGAGCTGCATGACAAAGTCATCGGGCATTATCTGAACATAAAACACTATCAATAAGTTGGAGTCATTACCTGCTTTTTCGGTTGAAAAGAAATTGATTGAATTACTGGAAAAACAATCTGGTCTCCATACGTCTGTGGATTGCAGTACTCCCCTTACAGAGCAGAGTCTGTCGAGAAATGACGGTGAAGACCAGACCAGAAGAAACGCTGAAAATATGTTCGGAGATGACTGAACTAACCCAGCCTGGCCAGGGGAATATCTCGCCATTTAGTTGTATAACACTGACTCAACATTTCCCGTTTCATTTGCCATTCAGGGGCGGTTCCTCGCCCCGCAAACCACACTTTCCCTTTTCCCGACTGGTTCAGTTCATCGAGTGTTTTCATTAACTTTTCACTGTTTTTACGGGGCTGGATTTCATCAAATAATCCCGGCTGCGCTATACCCGATGGTGTGAAATCAGCCAGCATGACTCCTGCCTTCATATAGCGGTACCCTTCACGCCAGACATGGTTTAAGGCTCTGCATGCGGCGGCAATAATGTCCCGGCTGTCCTGTGTGGGCAATGAAAGCTTTTCCACAGCGGCATTGCTGTAACAGGGTTCAGGGGGATGTCCGTACAAATGTCGTCACCTGCCGGCAATACTGACGCTCCCCACGTAGTTTCTCTGCGGCCCGCTCTGCATACTGAACAACAGCCTGGTGCATGGCATCTTTGTCTGTGATTCGTTCACCAAAACTGCGACTATGTCAACGCCACGATGTTTGACCGTTATTTGCCATTTTCATGCCCGCTAAATACTTTCGTTACTGATGCTGTCCGCTTTGCACCATTTCATCATCACTGATTGGCGTTGTGTTTTTGGTCAGCACTCCAGCTTTACGTTTCTCTTTTAACCGGTAACTCTCTCCTTGTTCTTTTTGACGGACGCATTTTACGTTTGGGCTGGATGTAGTAACGCAGCATGGAACGTCCGCCCGTATAACCCATTGCCTTAATCTCCGCGAAGATAACCTCGCTATTCCAGACATTCTCTGCCAGGCGCATGTCGATGTAATCCATAAACGGTTTCAGCTTAACCATTTTGTGGCGGGTCTTTCTGGCTGGCGGTTCAGGGTATTTGAGGTAGCGTCTGACCGTCCGTTCAGAGCAACCAATCTGAGCCGCAATATCGACAATGTACGCGCCCTGCTGGCGCATTTGCTTTATCATGTAAAAGTCCTCTCTGCTCAGCATGTTGATGTCCTTTCTGGTGTGAGAACCTTAAGGAAACAACATGTTGGGTGGAGCGGACAATCCAAATGGTGAATTACCGTCTTATATCACTGGCGCTGACACCTGTAGTTTGTATACACAATCCCTGGCATTGAAACACACATATGAAGTGTACTTCGGATATGACCGTACGCTCAGGAAGTACGGCAGATTCCGTCAAAAATTACCTGTAAAGACAGACATCAGAAAAAACAGTGCTCGCCGCAGACCGGTGACCGGGCGAAGCCCGCGAACCGGCGAGGAAGCGCAATGTATCTGTAGTTACAGGGAGCAGGTACGCCCTGAAGCCCTTTCATAAAACGGTTGTGTGCGCTGTCCTTCTGGAATGATTTATCCACATATCCGGAGGCCCGATCCAGTAAACAGATCCATGAATGATCAACAAAGGATCCATTAAAGATCCCCATATCGCTGCAAACCTTGTCACTCATGGGCCGGGACCACGATCACATAAGCTGTGGCATGTTACTGATAAACTGTAACATGCTAATGATAAGCTGTATTCAGTAATCCATATACTGAAGTAAGTTAATGACATAAACTATGGTCAGTATGCCAGACTCAGTTGTTAAATACAGGCTGCAGGTTTTTCTTCAGTCAGTTAGCGGAGTTCTGACACACGATTTTCTGTTTATTCTTTTACTGTCCACAGGCTGGAGGCTTTCTGGAAAACGAAAATTCAGACATCAAAAAACTGTTCGGCGAGGTGGATAAGTCCTCCGGTGAGCTGGTGACACTGACACCAAACAATAACAACACCGTACAACCTGTGGCGCTGATGCGTCTGGGCGTTTTTGTACCGACCCTTAAATCACTGAAGAACAGTAAAAAAAATACACTGTCACGTACTGATGCCACGGAAGAGCTGACACGTCTTTCCCTGGCCCGTGCTGAGGGATTCGATAAGGTTGAGATCACCGGCCCCCGCCTGGATATGGATAATGATTTCAAGACCTGGGTGGGGATCATTCATTCCTTTGCCCGCCATAACGTGATTGGTGACAAAGTTGAACTGCCTTTTGTTGAGTTTGCAAAACTGTGTGGTATACCTTCAAGCCAGTCATCCCGCAGGCTGCGTGAGCGCATCAGCCCTTCCCTGAAGCGCATTGCCGGTACCGTGATTTCGTTTTCCCGTACCGATGAGAAGCACACCCGGGAATATATCACCCATCTGGTACAGTCAGCTTACTACGATACTGAGCGGGATATTGTGCAGTTACAGGCCGATCCCCGCCTGTTTGAACTGTACCAGTTTGACAGAAAAGTCCTTCTCCAGCTTAAGGCGATTAATGCCCTGAAGCGACGGGAGTCCGCCCAGGCACTCTACACCTTTATAGAGAGCCTGCCCCGGGATCCGGCACCGATATCGCTGGCGCGGCTGCGTGCACGCCTCAATCTGAAGTCTCCTGTATTTTCCCAGAACCAGACGGTCAGACGGGCAATGGAGCAGTTGCGCGAGATTGGATATCTTGATTACACGGAGATCCAGCGGGGGCGGACAAAATTCTTCTGTATTCACTACCGGCGTCCCCGGTTAAAAGCGCCGAATGACGAGAGTAAGGAAAATCCGTTGCAACCTTCACCTGCGGAAAAAGTCAGTCCGGAGATGGCGGAGAAGCTTGCCCTGCTTGAGAAACTGGGCATCACGCTGGATGACCTGGAAAAACTCTTCAAATCCCGCTGAACATAAACTGTAGTCAGTGAAGAGCGCTCCTTTACTGACTACAGCTTATATTAACCGGTGCAGTGAGTGGTCTGCTCACTGCAGTTTATATTCTGTTTCCTGCAGTGCTGTCTGTAGCTGAGCTGCCATCTGCCTGTCCCTTACGTAAGTGATCCCGTAACCTGATCCTGAGGCATTGCTCCCTTCATAAAACATGACTTACTCACTACAGCTTATATACATGCTCCAGCTTATGTTATGTCTGTTCTGCTGACCACAGCTTATATAAGGAAGCGCGTATGCCGTCACCTCAGGGGAGGCAGTGTACGCAGGATCTCCGCAGCATCCCGCCCGTCACCTGTGAAAGGCACTGCCAGCGTGGCAGCCATATCCAGTGCAAACACTCTGGTATAAACCTCCATCGAACGTGGATCCCTGTGACCAACCAGTGCCTGGATGACTTTCCGGGGCTGGCGGTGATAGAGCATGTGCATGATATAGCTGTGCCGGAAGGTGTGTGGTGTGACCGGAATCGAAAAGTGTACTCCGTCAGCTTCGGCCCGTCTGACAGCCTGCTTCAGCCAGTTGCGCATGGTTTCGTCGGTCACGGCCCATAATGGTTCACGACGACGGGGCCGGGTGGTGATCATCCAGCTTTCCATCTGCCTGACATAGCTTATATCTGTCAGCGGAACCAGGCGCACTTCATCTTTTGGCGGGCGTCCGCGTCGCGCACGCACTTTTTCGGACAGGATCCGCACAAACGGTCTTACTCCATTCAGGTCAAATGATTCCGGCGTCAGCATCCGGGCTTCGCCAATACGCATTCCGGTATTCCAGAGGGTGGCGAACAGCATATGGTGACGCTGATCCGGCATATAGAAGAGAAGGGCACTCACTTCCGGGGCCAGCAGGTAGGCCGGTGTGGCCCCCGTGGAAGTGGCCATTCTTCTCAGGGAGAGCGCTGTTGCAAAATCCACCCCCGGCGCAATGGGTAACAGGGAGACGCGTTCAGGTGAATTCTGCAGGGGAATGACATTGTTCATGAGTTATTTTTCACGTAGCACACGCACTGTTTATGGATACAGGTATTCTGACCTGAACGCCCGGATCCTTCCACGACAATAAATCGCAGCGCGCGGATCCTTTTGTTTGATTATCACGCATTATTGCGGGTAAAACCAAATACATAAAGGCGCATTTTGCCGCTGGGATCCCGTCTTAAGCCAGTCATGGTGCGGGCTGAGGGCTGGTTTACCGTTTTTGGGAGAATTGGGGTAATGCCAGGACAGGCAGAAACGGAAAAAAAATCCTGCAGACGCCCTTAAAAGACAACTGAAAATTTCTGACTCCATATTCCTCTGGTTTCAGACTGCTTAATCACATCATCAACCTGATACATAATAAACAGATTCTGTTCACAGAATGAACAATTAAGTAAATGGTTAGATTATGCGAAAAAGTACAGATATTTCTCACCATCGTTATTGAATAATATGTCTTCACACAAACAATATTAATATTTTGAGTGTAAGCCCTGACTCAAAGAAAGAAATGTCTGTTTTCGGAATCAAAAATATATAGTTATCAAAATACATTAATTTCAAATTTGAAATTAATGTAAAACGATTTAGTAAATGTTATGACATTATAAATCTACTCCTCCATGTTTAGAGGAGTATTTGCAGACTGGACGCTCTTATATAGTTACTTACCTTTATACATATTCTAACATAAGCATTTACCAACCTTACAGGGAACAGACCATAGTAGTTTATATTTCCATTCAGGTCTGAATGCACCGATAGAATATATCATCTTTTTATTATTATCCTGACAATACCTTCGTGCTTTATCTATATTCAGCCACATAAGGACACTTCCCGGACTTAGTTTCATACAATTCTCATCATTCAGAACTGCACCATTTGGAACGTCATAATAAACATTACATGAGCTTTCAGATTTCAGTACTATATCAATAGCACACGGTTTATTATCCCAGAATAGCACATGGCCAAACATAAGTTCTCGTAAGTGAGAAATAAACATTAACAGATTATCATATTCGTAGCAAGGTAGGGTACCTCCAAACCGGGAATGAAAAAGTGATATATAAGAGCTGGATATTTCTTTATCGGATAACTGGCTTATACACTTAATCTCTCCGCCATTCCTGATAAATCTCTGGATTTCATTTCGGCGAGTTTTTTCAAATTTAGGTGAAAAAGATTCCTTTATAATACAATTTTGTTTTTTTCTGGCTATTTTCCATGTTGCATTGATAATATTTTGTTTATTTATAATTGATAATTTATTAGTTTTATCCGGAAAAAAACATCTTGCATGTGGGGAAAAAGGAATTAATACCTCATCAGATGAAAGAGGATAAGACCTTCTTGCCATTATCCCAATTTGTTTTCCATTGCACAGAAAATATGAGCCTTTGATATCACCATCTTTTTCATAGTGAAAAAAATCAAACTTCCAGTCATGATGTATCATAAAGTATGAAACAACATCCGGATGCATGTTTACACTACCACCGTATTTTTCAAAAGTTTTTTTGTACGTTTCGAATGTAGATGGTTTCCAGGCCGTAATAATGCGCTTTATATTTTTAATTGACAAAGTCATATCCTCGGCGTTTTTATATGTTATGAGTGCAACACCAACAATAATTCTGATTATGATAAATATTATTTAAAATCAACTTCCATTTGTTGTTGAATTGAAAGGTGTTTTGTCGTTTCTATACAGTATTTAATATAATCAGTAAACTTTGGCGGTTTAGGCATTCCGATACTCAGTAGCTTGTCGTTACTGAAACAAACATTGAGCATACTGAACGCTCCATATAAACGAATGGCTTTTAACATAAGGCGTTCGTTACAGGGACCAAAAATATTTTTAAAATCATGACGGCTCATTGCCAGTATGTCATAACTGACTTTAGTATATCTGTCTCCAACAGGATCACAGTTCAAAGCACGGGCTACAGCTTCGTCAATAGCAGAGAACGTCACACTACTTTCTTTACCTGCTGATATATGAACAATCTCACCATTAATTAACGAACTTTCAAGCAACATTAGCAATGCATCAGCACAATAATCTACAGGGATAACATCTATTTTATCATCCAGAGAGCACATAAATTTTTGCAACATTAACCCCATTCTGAATACCCAGAAAATACTGGTTGAAGGTAAGCACCCTAAACGACTGTGGCCAACAATAATTGATGGTCGGGCAACCAACAAAGGTAAATCAGGACACTGCTTACGCATCAGATATTCTATTGTTGCTTTTGAATGCGTATACTCCACTAAATGTTCACCTGTTTCTGATGAAGCAGACTCTTCCTTAACTAGCGACCCCGTATGAGGTGTACAAGACATAGCAGTACCAACATGAAGGAAGCGTTTCAGTCCTGCCACTTTTGCCATTCTTCTTGCAAAAGCAAGTGTACCTGTAACATTCACATTCCATATAAAAGGATTATTACCAAAAGAAGCTATAGCCGCACAGTTTATAACATGAGTGACTTCATCAAGACGAGGATCCATGAGAAAGGCTTCCGGATTATTTAGATCCCCAGGCAAGATGTTATCATTAGTTAATGCATGCAACCTTTCCTCACAAACATTAAATTTACGCATATTTTCTTTAATTCTTTCCAGTCCCGCTTGTGGAGTAGGTGCTCGTACTAAAAGTAGCAAATTTATATTATTACAGTTATCCAGCAGCTTATCCAGGACCGCGCCACCAAGAAATCCTGTTGCACCTGTAAGTAATAACAATTTCATATCTAACCTCTTTTGTTTTCATGTAATCATTATAAAAATAAATTATCTTACATAAACTATGATTAAACAAAATCAAGAGAGATTAAATGTAAAAACAATGTTTATTTTTATACGACAGGATCCTTCAGGTTATTGCGAGTGTTTTTATTGGATGGTCTTCTTATTATTGACGAGTAATAGAATTATAATAAAATTCATATTATTAACATCGCTTATCAATTATTTTTATGTCGATAACACTGTGTCGTTATGCATGAAGAGTGGCAGAGCAGCATCTTTAAAAATACAAGAGTTAACAGAAACACTTTTATCGTTGAGCACATATACCCTCCACATATTATAAAAAATCAAAAGACCACCATCAGAAGTGCTGGCCTTTTGTTTATCATATTTAAAGTGTCATGAAAAAGTTAAAAACAGGCATGCTTCAGGTTAAAAATAATACTTCAGACCAGCTGTGGTCATAAAGTTATAGCTTTCAATGCCTGCACCATTTTTGGTGTGATCAGATATATTCAAATTTCTGGAGTACAGAGAAGTATCACCTTTCTTATTAGTAATACGGTTCCATGTTCCTTCGACATAAACTTTAGCTGCAGGTGTAATATAATAACCAGCATGTAGTGAGACAGAGTAATAGTTCTGATTATTTACATCGCTACGATAGGTGATCCTTTTCTCAGGGTTGTAATGCTCATCATTATCCGATGCCTTCACCCATCCGCTATATTTGAAACTCCCCCCGAACTCAAAGCTATCATACCGATAATTACCGGTTAACCCTATATAGGGCATTTTAAAGTGTTGTTTGTAGCCTATAGCTCTTTCACCATCTGGAAATGATCCCGTTTCATCCCGGAAGCCTCCCTCACTACTATAGATATAAGAGCCTCCTTTTGCTGTAAAGCTATAACGATTTTCCTGGTAACCAGCCATAAGACCTAACTGATAGTCTGGTTGATTCAGGAGCCATCCCTTAATATTCAGGTCGAATTCATTAGCAAAATTTAGACGGGTATTCGGATGTTTACTCTCATCAGTCCAGGTTCCGGGATTGCTCGTATCCAGCCAGTCCCTGTCCACCATATTGCCTCCACGACCAGCTAATGTTGTCCACCCTGAGGCACCGACAGATACTCTGGGTAACAGATCCCAGTTAAATGCCCCCTTGACAATTGGCGCATTACTGTATTTCCAGTCCAGCTGGCTGGCTTTGCGCCCTTTTTCTTCAGGCAGATAAACCCGTTCTTTGGCCTTGCCACTTAAAGTGCCAAAATCAATCTCCGTACTGATTTTCTCCGGTGTAAAAGAAAGCCCAGTATCAGAAGCCAGTGCAGCAAACGCTACAGGAGCTGAGAGTGCAGTAGCAAGAATCTTTAAGTACATAGACAAGTTAACTCCATTCCACTCGTTTGTTTTTGATAAATATTTTTTTATTTACTCGTAGTAGTCAACTGAAAAATGCTGTTTTGTTTAACGTTTGTTTACAATGTGGCCGCATGTCGCTTTATTTATTCCCTTTTATGTCAGAATATCAGGGGAGTCAGTCAAACCCGGTATGATTACTGCCCCGGTCATCCATGTTCCAGGAAATATCAGGGCATACAGGGTGCTGGTAACTGCGAATAAGGCCCTGGTCGGACACTTTATGCCGGGAACGTCTGTAACATGGAAACCGGTACCTTCTTCCTGGGTTTATTTTGTTAACTCTTATCTAAAGGGAGACAAAATGGCCAAATCCTGCGATTATGAAGCAATCAGGGTTTTTATTAGCGTTAATGTCGGCAAATATACCAATAACGCCATTACAGTTAATTATTCAGATAGCGTTTGTGCGACAAGGCATTACCATTCGACGAAAATAAACTCAGGTGGTTGATATCAGAAATCAACCGTGGCTCCACCTACAAAAAAAGTTGCTGGTTTATAAATCCCTCCTTTCTGATTAATAAGAAAACTAATAACATATGAGTATAATTACTTGTTCAGATAAGTTAATTATCTTCGTGATTGATATTTATTTGGTTTCAGTAAAAATGATGTTTTTATTATAAAGTTTATAAATACCAAGTCGGTGGTGTTTATTAGTGTAATGGAGGGGAGTGCGTAAATCGTTACATGTAACACTTCCTTCCAATAATACTTTATAAATCAATAAATGTATGATTACTTATTTCCTGAAATATCACATATATTGCTATATTTCTTAACGAGATATTCTTATTTTATTGATGATTGCATCTCTTTTATTTAATGTAAAGCTTTCTTATTAATCTTCTAATGTATTGCAAAATGGTAGATGCTGAGTAATCAACAGACTTGTATGTAAAGTCAAGATTAACGTTGCTAAAGCACGCATCAATTTTCTGATAAAAGGATGTGGTTGTTTTTTTCGATAAAAAAAATTCTTGTCTAACCGCTGGTGAAATAAGATTATTATTACCCCGGATTAATACTGAGCCTAACAATAGAATACAAAAAAAACAAAATGCTTTAAATAAGGGGAGCACTATAAGTTATCCTCTTTACTTTATGCTTACCAACTCATTTTGTTACTTTATAACATAACTCATCTTGCGTTGTAAACAGACTCGTTTTAGTTCCATGCACCTTTTGAGATCGTGACCAAATAATGGCGTTAGTGATGTTCTTCCAGTGTCATATGGTTAAGTGGTTGATATGGCGTTCACTGTTATATTCTGACAACCAGTTTGCCGCCAGTTCCCGCTTTTCATCCAGCGTTCTGAACAGACAAAAACCGAGTATTTTTGTTCGGTATGTCCGGTTAAAACTCTCGATAAAAGCGTTCTGCGCCAACTTACCTGATTGGGTAATCTCCAGTTTTACTACATGTTTTTCTGCGCATTACGTCCGTGTTGGATAAAAAAAATCCTGGCCATAATCTATGCGAATCATAGCTGGATAGACATGGTTTTCCGCAATCCTTGAACCGCCCCGGGAATCCTGGAGACTAAACTCCCTGAGAAAGAGGTAAACAGGATGACTAAAAATACTCGTTTTTCCCCCGAAGTCCGTCAGAGGGCGATTCGTATGGTTCTGGAAAGTCAGGGCGAATATGACTCACAGTGGGCGGCAATTTGTTCCATTGCCCCAAAGATTGGCTGTACACCGGAGACTCTGCGTGTCTGGGTACGCCAGCATGAGCGGGATACCGGAGGCGGTGATGGCGGGCTCACCACCGCTGAACGTCAGCGTCTGAAAGAGCTGGAACGTGAAAATCGTGAACTGCGCCGCAGTAACGATATCCTTCGCCAGGCTTCCGCTTATTTTGCGAAGGCGGAGTTCGACCGCCTCTGGAAAAAATGATGCCACTGCTGGATAAGCTGCGTGAGCAGTACGGGGTCGGACCGCTATGCAGCGAACTGCATATTGCCCCGTCAACGTATTACCACTGTCAGCAACAGCGACATCATCCGGATAAACGCAGTGCCCGTGCGCAGCGCGATGACTGGCTGAAGAGAGAGATACAGCGCGTATACGATGTACGGTGTGCGTAAAGTCTGGCGTCAGTTGTTACGGGAAGGAATCAGGGTGGCCAGATGTACAGTGGCGCGCCTCATGGCGGTTATGGGACTTTCCGGTGTTCTCCGGGGTAAAAAGGTCCGCACTACCGTCAGCCGGAAAGCCGTTGTCGCAGGCGACCGCGTAAACCGTCAGTTCGTGGCAGAACGTCCTGACCAGTTGTGGGTGGCTGATTCTACTTACGTCAGCACATGGCAGGGGGGCGTCTATGTGGCGTTCATCATTGATGTGTTTGCCGGATACATCGTGGGGTGGCGGGTCTCATCGTCTATGGAAACGACATTTGTGCTGGATGCTCTGGAGCAGGCGTTATGGGCCCGTCGACCGTCCGGCACAGTCCATCACAGTGATAAAGGTTCTCAGTATGTATCGCTGGCCTACACACAGCGGCTTAAGGAAGCCGGATTACTGGCATCAACAGGAAGTACAGGCGACTCGTATGACAACGCGATGGCGGAGAGCATCAATGGCCTTTACAAAGCGGAGGTAATACACCGTAAGAGCTGGAAAAACCGTGCAGAAGTGGAACTGGCCACACTCACGTGGGTGGACTGGTATAACAATCGACGATTGCTGGAAAGGCTGGGCCATACTCCTCCGGCAGAAGCAGAAAAAGCTTATTATGCTTCCATCGGAAACGATGATCTGGCAGCCTGAGTTCACAGATAAAACACTCTCCAGGAAACCCGGGGCGGTTCACCTACAGAGTACCGCTACCACTTGTGAAGCTGGCAGATTCAGATTGTTTTCAATCGACAACGCCTCATAGTTAAAGTCATCAACGACATTGAACGTGTGAAGTGGTCAACAAAAACTGGCCACCGAGTTAGAGTTTTTCCAGTATCGATTTTCCGATTCGTTTGGGGATAACCCACCGTTATATTCGTGCGGTCTTAGTGCGCTGTAATATCCAACGATATAGACCGTTATGGCGTGAGCGGCCTCGCAGAAGCTTCGTAACCCACCACCGGCATCCATTCGTTCTTCAGACTCCTGAAGAAGCGTTCCATTGGGCTGTTATCCCAGCAGTTTCCGCGCCGGCTCATACTCTGCCTGATCTGGTATCGCCACAATAACTGCCGGAACTGCCTGCTCGTATCGCTGTGGAACATCACCCCGCCGGGCTTACCCGTCCAGATATAGGTCACATCACCGCACCACACCTGTATAGCGGCGTAATCCCCAAAAACGATGCTGGTTGTCAGTAAACAAGCCATGAATGACAGTCGTTCCTGAAATCATAAGACCTGGAGGAGTGTATGCTCCGTCGCAGTAATTACCACGATACGCTTGCAGAATTTTTTCCAGTTACTGAAGCGTGAACGGATAAAGAAAAAGCTCTTCGGAACGCGGGAAGACGCCTCCAACGATATTTTTGAACATCGAAATGTTTTATAACAATAAGCGTCGGCATGGTTCCTGCGAACAGATGTCAACAATAGAATATAAAAACAATTATTATCAACAACTTGGAAGGAGTAAGACTACTCGTGGCGATTCAATATTAGATCATTGATGGAGATATAAATGGCTCACTTTTTATCGGTTGTTGACGATACGTTTATCAAGTATACATGAAAATTTCTTCATACCAGCTATATGAGACGTTAAGACTAATAATCTTACTCCCAAAATGACTATGTTGTTGCAGTTTGGTTTATTGACTCTTGTCTATAGTTCACCGAATGCCAAGATGAGGGAGCGAGGAACTTTACTGTCTACGCCTCTCTTCCTGGTTACAAAGACAAGCGTAAAACTCACCATCCATTAGAACTAAAGGCACTTTCCTGAGCAGAGTTTTCATCTGCAAGATAAAAGCTATTTTACAGCCGTAAAGTCCAGTGAAACGAAAGAGAGGTTAGTGAATTAATTACTTGATGTATTAAAGTATAATGGGCGTAGATAACACCTTAATACGAAATCTTGTCAGGCTTTCCCGGTAATTAGTAATACTGTTGAAACAAAGCGAGAGGGGGTTAGCCCAATTTACGCAAATAAATAATAATCTTGATTATGATTAATTCCAAATAAGTATATTTTTCCAGTAGATGCTGGGCATTAACTAAGAAAACCCAGAATACCACTTTCATTGTTATGGAAAACATGGACAATGTTAATGAAATATATTTCTCACCGCGCCATCATTTGTACCTTGACACTGTTGATCATTATTATCACCGTTTTGTTCACCTTTCTGAGAAGCTCTGATGTGCCAGAATATATTACTGCCCCGGTGCGCAAAGGCGATATAGAAAATTCTGTTCTGGCGACAGGCCGTATTGATGCAATTGAACGGGTAAACGTAGGGGCACAGGTATCAGGGCAATTAAAATCACTGAAAGTGAAACAGGGCGACCATGTGACTAAAGGGCAGTTGATTGCCGAAATTGACGACCTACCTCAGTGTAACGATTTGCGTAATGCCGAAGCTGCACTCAACGAAGTGAAAGCAGAACTTCAATCCAAGCAGGCGCTCCTGAAACAGGCTGAACTGCGTTTTAAACGCCAGCTCCGGATGCTAAGAGAAAATGCCAGCTCACACGAAGATTTTGAGTCTGCGGAGGCAATGCTTGCGACCACTCGCGCTGAATTACATTCTCTGAATGCCAAACTGGTCCAGGCACAGATAGAAGTAGATAAGAAAAAGCTTGCCCTTGAATATACGCGAGTCGTAGCGCCAATGGATGGAATTGTTATTGCCATTGTCACTCAGCAAGGGCAAACCGTTAACTCAAACCAGAGTGCCCCAACAATTATTAAACTCGCTCGTCTGGATGTCATGACCATTAAAGCACAGATCTCCGAGGCTGATATAACCCGTATTTCTGTGGGGCAAAAAGCCCGCTTCTCTATCTTCTCCGAACCGGACAAGCACTACAGCGCAACACTGCGTGCCGTTGAACTGGCACCAGAATCGGTAATGAAAGATGACTCTCTCGCCAGCAACACTTCAGCATCAGGCTCCGGAACTTCAAATGCGTCCGTTTATTACAATGCTCTATTCGATGTGCCTAACCCAGAAAATCGACTTCGTATTGCCATGACTGCTCAGGTTACCCTGATTACTGATGAAGCCCAAAATACACTGCTGGTACCCATTCAGGCAGTGCACAGAAATGAGGGGAAGAAGCAACAGGTCCTGGTGCTGGCAGCAGATGGCAGGCTGGAACCCCGGAATGTGAAAACTGGTATCACGAACAGCGTGGATATTCAGATCCTCGAAGGTTTAAATGTCGGAGAAAATGTCGTGCTGTCGCTGCCGGATAAGAAAGAGCCCGAAGAAAGGATTATGCTGTGAAAAAACTTATTGAGTTAAAAGGGGTTAGCCGAACTTATGGCAACGGAGATCAAACGCGGACCGTCCTGAAAAATGTCGATTTGACAATCGTTGCTGGAGAAATGGTGGCAATCATTGGAGCCTCTGGCTCAGGCAAATCAACCTTAATGAACATAATGGGTTGCCTTGACGTACCCAATAGAGGTGATTACTACATCGACGGACAAAATGCCGCCTGTCTTTCACCCGATGAGCTGGCTAGAGTGCGCCGGGAACACATTGGCTTTATATTCCAGCGCTACCATTTGATACCTGATCTTAGCGCACTTGGTAACGTGGAGATCCCGGCCATTTACGCCAACAGCGAACGCGACAGCCGTCGGCAACGTGCAACGGCGTTGCTGGGCAGACTGGGACTGGAAGGACGTGAGCATCATAAACCTTGCGAACTTTCAGGCGGTCAGCAGCAACGCGTCAGTATTGCCCGAGCACTGATCAACGGTGGAAAGATAATTTTGGCGGATGAGCCAACTGGTGCTCTGGATTCGCAATCCGGGCAAGAAGTGTTAGCCATTCTGAATGAACTTAATCGACGTGGTCATACTGTAGTAATGGTGACCCACGATATGAAGGTCGCCCGGCACGCAAAGCGAATCATTGAGCTGTGTGATGGCGAAATCATCGCTGATAGTGGAGGTTGCGTATCTGCGACGGAAACACTACCAAAAACCAACAGAATCCGGCAAAGCTATTGGAAAACACTGCTCGATCGAACGCGTGAATCGATGCAAATGGCGCTAAAAGCGATGAAGACGCATCGCTTACGCACCACGCTTACCATGATCGGGATTGTTTTTGGTATCGCCTCCGTTGTCACTGTTGTGGCATTGGGTGAAGGAGCCAGGCAAGAAACACTGGAAGAGATTAAAAGTCTGGGGACAAACGTGGTCAGCATTTATCCCGGGCAGGATTTGTTCGATGACAGCATTGAGAGTATTAGAACATTGGTACCTGCTGACGCAAATGCACTGGCGAAGCAAGGGTTTATCGATAGCGTCAGCCCGGAAGTTAGCGCTTCAGACAACATTCGTTTTCTGGGTAAATCTGCGATAGCGTCCATTAACGGCGTTGGGCGGGAACATTTCCGGGTAAAAGGTATTGAGTTGTTGCAAGGGACTACTTTTAGAGACGATCGCAACGCTCTACAGGAAGTTATTATCGATGAGAATACTCGTAAGGCCATTTTCGACAACACAGGGTTACAGGCTCTGGGGCAAATAGTCTTTCTTGGTTCTGTACCAGCACGAGTGGTTGGCATCGCTAAAAGTAACAACCGTAGTGATGCATCAAATCGCATTACTGTGTGGATGCCTTACAGCACGGTGATGTACCGTATTGTGGGTAAACCAGTTCTGACCGGTATTAGCGTCAGGCTAAAAGACAATGTGGATAACGAGGCTGCAATCAGCGCTATCTCCCAACTATTAACCCGGCGTCACGGCATAAAAGACTTCCAGCTTTATAACTTTGAACAAATAAGAAAGTCTATCGAACACACCTCAATGACCTTCAGTATTTTAATTCTTATGGTCGCATGTATCTCACTAATGATCGGCAGTATCGGGGTGATGAACATCATGTTGATTTCTGTAACGGAACGAACTCATGAAATTGGCGTACGAATGGCGGTTGGCGCGAGACGCAGCGACATTATGCAACAGTTTATTATTGAGGCCGTATTGGTTTGCCTGATTGGTGGCGCACTCGGTATTGCACTGTCGTATATCACAGGTGCGCTCTTTAACGCTCTGGCGGACGGGATATTCGCAGCTATATATTCGTGGCAGGCTGCTGTTGCTGCATTTTTTTGCTCAACCTTAATTGGCATAATCTTCGGGTATCTCCCAGCCCGCAAGGCAGCAAGGATGGACCCGGTTATTTCACTGGCCAGCGAATAATATATGAAAATTTTATCATCGTTGACTTTATGCCTTATCACCGCACTCTGTTCAGGTTGCACAAACGTGCTGAAAAGTGACTATCGCGCTCCCGAAGTGAACTATCCCATCAACTGGACCAAGGGCGATGTGGACGGAAATACATCCCCGTTTGACTGGGAAGAATTTAACGATCCTAATCTCGATAACTGGCTTCACCTGGTGATGACAAGTAATAACGACATAGCTATAGCTGCACTGCGGATACATCGGGCGCAGCTGGATGCGGAAAGAACAGGTATCACCAATACTCCTGCACTAAAGGCGGCACTGAGTATGGACGGAAAAAAACAGCTGAATAACTCGTCCGGCTGGGCAAAAAGCGGTTCTGCCAGCCTTGGCACCAGCTATGAGCTGGATCTCTGGGGAAAAATTGCCCGTCAGCGTGATGTTGCTGAGTGGGCAGTCCATGCCAGTGAAGAAGATTTTCGCTCCGCGCGCCTGATGCTGCTTTCAGAGGCCAGCAATAATTACTGGCGTATCGGTTTTGTAAATCAACAAATTACCACCCTCCAGCAGAGTATTGACTATGCAAAAGAGACGCTGCGTCTGGCCGAGGTTCGCTATCGTGCAGGAAATATCTCGTCGCTGGATGTGATTGACGCGCAGCAAAACCTGCTCACGCAAGAGAACCAGCTTACAGGGCTACAACGAGAACATTCACAGCTACTCAATCAGCAGGCCGTTTTGCTCGGCACCGTGCCCGGTTGCCAGATAGTCGAGCCCACAACGCTGCCAAAAGGAAGCCTGCCTAAGGTCAATGCGAATATTCCTGCCAGCATACTGATGCGCCGGCCTGACATAAGTGCTAAAGAGTGGCAGTTGCGTGAGGCGCTAGCTACGGTTGATATCAAGCGTAGCGAATATTACCCCACCTTCAACCTGACAGGCGCTTTGGGTACCAGCAGCGCTTCGCTACTGGCATTACTGCATAATCCGGTCGGTTCCGTAGGCGCTAACCTGACGCTACCGTTCCTGGAGTGGCGACAGCGGGACATAGAGGTAAAAATTGCCCGTAACGATTACGAACAGCGAGTGCTGGAGTTTAAACAGCTACTTTATAAGGCAATGAGCAGTATAGAGGACGCGCTTTCATTTCGTAACCAGTTGCTGCTTCAGGAGACAAGACTCAGGGAAGAACTGGAACTTGCACGTAAGTCAGAGTGGTTAAACGAAGTTCGTTACCGGCATGGTGCAGTACGTATTTCATTCTGGCTTGATGCTCAGGAAAAACGTCGTCAGGCGGAGCTGCGACTGGATGAAAACCGCTTCAATCAGTTGCAGAATCTAGCAAAAATTTATCTTGAGTTTGGCGGGGCATCAACCTTTCCTTAAGTCTAATTGGGGACAACCAGGAGCAATAAGGAGTGAAAAATAGCCACAGCTGAAAACACCATAGCCATTGACATTTGAGCTTTACCTGCTCTTGAAAACAAAAAATCACTGTTAAGCGCAATGCTATTCACTTCAGCAGAGCAGTATTGCGTGTCACGAGCATGTTTACCATTCTGTGTAAATATCTTTTCTTAAAAGTGATCATCAAAGCAGTCATCAAACTCGATAAATATCCACCGGCATAGCGTAATGCCGAGCAATTAAGGATCAATTGACCGCTCCTTAAACTGCGGCACTATAACGGCTTCTACAACAGGGAGCCGTTTTCTTGTGCATAGAAAACCCCCAGCTAGGCTGGGGGTTCCGGAAAGCTTTCAGCTTTGAGCCAGTTATTAAAACCCCTTTTGATTTATTAAAACACCTTGCGGTCTGGCAACTGCAAGTGTCAAACAAGAAATCAAAAGGGGGTCCCAATGGGGAACGAAAAGAGCTTAGCGCACACCCGATGGAACTGTAAATATCACATAGTATTTGCGCCAAAATACCGAAGACAGGTGTTCTACAGAGAGAAGCGTAGAGCAATAGGCTGTATTTTGAGAAAGCTGTGTGAGTGGAAAAGTGTACGGATTCTGGAAGCTGAATGCTGTGCAGATCATATCCATATGCTACAATGTTTGTCAAAGCTCAGTGAAAATGTCTAATCACTGGCTCATTATAAATGTCCATATATTGAAAAGGCCGCTGCGAAAATCCCTCCCGCAGCGGCCTCTTTAGCATAACGTCATTATGCGAACCATCACTTAATGTTCTTCTCGCATTTTAAGAGAAATAGTAAATTTGTAGCAGTAAGATGAAGCATATAGCTTACCAATTCTTCCGGAACCTCTTTAATATCAGCTCCTTGCCCATGACCTGCATTTTTGTTTCTGATGGTTGGAATTCCTGTTTCCAGCATTGTTTTCAGACTTGTGAACTGGCTTTGTAAATATGCCGGAATTAAATTTTGACTTAAACAGCTATTTATTAGTTTTGATGCTGTATCATTAGGACTATATTTCCAGTTATTCTTATCATGTATTGCTTTCATTATACTTTCAAATGATTTCAGACAATCATTTAGACATTCTTTATAACGCTTATGCCTGTAATGCTCATGCGCAGCAAGGAATTCATCATTGGCGCCTTCAAACAAGGGTTCTCCACTTAAAAGAATCAGGGTTGGCTTTACGACATCAGCATGAATCAATTGAGAGTCTATCCTTATTATCTCTTCAGATTCAAACTGATAACCAACCCCATGTTCTCTAAACCTTTCATTTAGTTCAATAACTGCATCTCCAGGACTTTGACTTGTTATGTCTTTGAATTCATAATGGTTTTTCGCAACGTGGCTCACTAGTATCTGGAAGCATATTTCTATGAAATCTAGGCATTTCTCTGTATTTCTCTCTTTAAGGAAAAAGTCGACAAGAGCGTCAAAGTCATTCTTTGCAAATTCCTTCAAAGAAAAAACACCATATTCCTTAGAAAGTATCTCATGGATATATGCATATACTTTGTCAGCTTCATTTCTATACGATGTGTAGCGTTCATTAGAAGAGGGGAAGCCGATAGAATCAGTTATTATTTTAATAATTTGCACCCTGAGTGCATGTGGAATATTGTTATATTGATATACGTCATTTACTTCGCCACGAATTTTTCTTTGTCTCTTAGAATAAATATTAATAATTGCCATGAAATAGCCTCAAGATTTTTTTACATGCTGTTCTGTGATACTTGCTGTTTGGCTCTTTGCACCGCGAAGCGGTTCGGGGTTCTGTGACACCCGAATTTTACCTCGGTTTCCTTTGTATATAATATCATTGAAGTTATTTGCATTTCTCAGAAATCTTCTCTGGCTTTGATTGCAATAGCCGAAAGATAGCGCACACATCGCCGTTGGTCAGTTAGTACGAGGTTTCCGCCAAGTTCACCTTTTACCAAAGATGGCCTCAGAGCTTCCCTGAAGCTTTATCATGGCTTCAAGTAGGTCATCTTCGTTCAGTGAGCGCTGAGATTTGTTGATGCTAGGGGCGTGCCGTCTGCGGGAAGGCTCATCACCAGAACAAGGTAACGATTGTGAGCGATTATTGTCCCGTTTTCTCTGGACCTGACGGGCAACATCCAACACATGGCCAAGTCTCTTGTTATCTACAATGGCGACGGGATCAACCTCAGAAAGCCGGTCATAGGTGGAGTAGGGCAGCAGCACGCCATTTAGTCGCAGCTCCTTATGTCCGTCAGGATAATGCCAGACATCAATATACTTGCCGATGGCTCTTCGACTGTACTCGTTGTCCTCAATCAGATAGAGCATTTTATCGTATTGTACAGTCAGATTTTTTGATACCCGGCGAGGCTCTCGCTAGGTAAATTCTGCATCAAGGTCATCGTCTAATGCCAGCGGCCGGTGCGCGTTAAAATCATGCAAGGGTTCTTTGGCAAAGCGCCGGTTATAATCCTTCTGCAAATGCATTGGCCGCTTCTATTGTACAGATCCCCTTAAGCCTGAGCTCCTTAA
This sequence comes from Escherichia sp. WS1451, assembly GCF_046487365.1. Classification (NCBI taxonomy): domain Bacteria; kingdom Pseudomonadati; phylum Pseudomonadota; class Gammaproteobacteria; order Enterobacterales; family Enterobacteriaceae; genus Escherichia; species Escherichia sp. WS1451. The sequence continues at coordinate 4,327 of NZ_JBJQJP010000039.1, read as the reverse complement.
CGAGTCGGTCCTGAAGTGTCAAATGAGCACGTTCAACGCGGCCTTTTGCCTGGCTGGTTTCAGCACACAAAGGAGTAATATTAAGGCAGCGCATGGCCCTGGCAAACTGGGTTTCGCCGGGGCCGGTGGTGGCGTGCTTATTATTGACTCTGAATACGCTGGCTTTATCGCTGTAGAGGATCATCGGTTTACCGTATTTCTCGATATAGCCACGTGTAGCTTCAAAATAGGTAAATGTGGACTCAGATTTCACAAACAGCAGGTGCATCAGGCGACTGGTGGCATCGTCAACATAGACCAGGGCAGAACAGGGTCGACCCCGGTTTTCAAACCAGTGGTGGTCGCAGCCATCAATTTGTATCAGCTCGCCAGTACAAGGACGCCGGTAACGAGGCTGATGAATTTTCGGTGCGCGTTGTCTGCGGGGAATCCAGAGTCCGGCCTTTATCATGAGACGTCGGATGGTTTCCTTTCCAAGGACCAGACCGTGAACTTCCTCCAGCTTTTCCCGCGCTAGCGTGGGGCCAAAATCACGGTAGTGCTCCCGGATTATACTGAGTGCCTGATCTGTCAGTGACGCTGGCAACAGACGGTTACCAGTGCGGCCACGACTCTGGTTGTTCATGCCAAGCGGCCCATACTGGCGATAACGTTTGAGCAGACGGCTGCAATGACGTGGCGTGATGCCCAGCATTTCGGCAGCCTGTCCAGGACGGATATTGCGATCGATGACATCCTGAAGGATTTTGAGGCGATTGATTTCTTTCACGGTGAACATTCCGGCGTCATTTATAGCCATAGAAAACTCCTCATCAGGAAAAAGTGAGTCGTTGTCTAGACATAGGGATCTGAGAAACTATAGCCTGGACATTCCTAATGAGCCACAAATAGACATTAGCATTGAGCCTCTACAATGTTTGTGCGCACAATCTATCTTATGTTAAATAACATTGAATATTAACTTACTTCATGAAGCTTACTGCTTCTATTTCCACTTCTTTTTCTTATTAATCGCTCCCCTAATCCACGCATTCATCTGCTCTACAGGCTCTAAAATATTTTTTCTGAGTACTGAGCACAAACTGCTCCATAAAAAACAGACCACAAGTTTGGGCATGATACTGATGTAGTCACGTTTTATTGTTTTCATGAAGCTCTCTGCTATTCCATTACTCACCGGACTCCGCACCGCCGTGTTCTTCGATTTAAGTCCCAACATCCGAGCGAACTGGCGTGTTTCATTAACCCGGTAGTCAGAGTCAGCGGTCGAAAGACCTCCCAGGTAGCTACTCTGCATACCCACTATAATGCAACTATTCTCGTGACGTGTGTTTCAGCTCTCCCCCGGCTATGATACGAGATGGTATGGAGAGCCCTTCTGGGGCCACTGCCTGCACCAGATGCAACAGGAAGCCTGATATGAATGCAATTTCTGTCAGGACAGGCGGGTAACTTTCTGTGGCCATGGATCAGGGAATACTCCACCCGACATCCACCACTGAATTTCTTCTTCAGTCAACAAGCAAAGGGATAAGGCATGTGTAAAATCATTAACTTCAGTGGCATTGCCAATGATAGTCAACTGACAGCAGCGATCGCCAAATCGCCCAGAGGCTGTGTCGATGTGTCGCTGTAGCGCTGAACGTTCTTCACGAGTTAAATTATTGTCAGTATGTTCCAGTACTCCAGCTTTCCAGTAGCCAATGAGCGCCAGACTGATGCTTCCTGCTGACTGATTCCAGAGCAGGGCAAGATCATCTCTCCCGGGGAGCCAAAAAAAACCTTTACTGCGATAAACGCCCATGCCCATAAAGCGGTGACAGGTATCCCATAATCTTTGCGGATGGAATGGCCTGTCGTCCCTGATGACGCGCCATATAAGTTCCTCATTGTTGCACGGAGTATCCATGTTTCCTACAAGTGCTTCCAGTTCACTGATGAGTAACTCAACACGGTCAAAATTGTAGTCCGGGATCGCCAGTAATGTGCTCAGTTCAATATTTCCCCATGATACCGCGAGCACATCCACGGAGGGGTTAAGTGGGTGTATGGCTTTTGCCACAGCGGAGATAATGTCAAAGGGCAGGCGGTCATTTCTGGTCAGCAGCAGCCTGTTGCAGAACATGATTTGCTCGGCCAGCAAATTCTCCAGGCCGCGTTTGTTATGCCGGAGATTTTCCTGAAGAGTGGGGATCAGTTTTTTCCCATCATTGTAATCTTCATGGAGCATGACAGTATCAACGAGTGTTAAAAACGCCTTCAGGCGTACACGTGAATGGCGACGCAGGTATTTGACCAGAGGAAGCGGATGACTGCTTCCGGAGGTTTCAATCAGCATCACATCCGGCTTGTTGTGATCAAGCAGGTGGTTAATTGCGAGATCCATCTTTTTGAGGCCTGCGGGGCTGCTGATGCTGTCTGCGGTGATACTTACGAAATTATTGTCTTTTGCATCTACAATATCTGTGTTGGCGATCAGCACGCCGTCCACATCCAGTTCGCTCATGTCATTGACTATGACAGAGACTGAAAGCTGTTTTTCGTGTGCCTGTATGAGCAGGTTTTTCAGCAGAGTGGTTTTCCCTGCGCCGAGGAAGCCATTGAGAATGATGACAGATGTTGTTTCCATATCAGCAGTACACCAGTTAGTTAGCGAGGAAGGCGCTTGGTGGTACAAAGAGCATCCGGATTGAATCGCATAACGTCGACGGGAGTTGTTGTCGTTTTTCCTGTGAGGTCTCAACCTGCCACAGAACGCACCGGATTTATTGGTATTTAGTCTCCATCAGCATAATTATCACCATTTTTATCTCCGGGGGAAGATTTGTTCTGAACAGGAGTGGGAGGTGTGACCTCCTGAAAGTAATTACAGATTGCTAGTTGTTGTATTTTTATTCGAATATGTCTCTTCGTATCAGTGATAGCACCTAGATAAAGTATATTCCGGGAGCGTTATCTGTTCTAGATATCAGAGAGTCAGTCATTTGTAAAAAAGAGAGCTGCATCATTCTATTTTTCCTGTCTATTCACCCTGTTGTCGTATCTAAAAGACATCCGTTCCGAGGATGTCGGGCACCCGTTCTGTACTAAGATACATAGCTTTTGGGTCTGCACTATTTGGAACCGACAGAAGTCTGTCTGTGATATCCGCATTTTTCTGTGTGCGATATATTCCGAAAAACTTCAAACCACTTAAAAGAGGTGTTTCCGGAGGATAAGTTCGACCAGGGAATAGTGTTTCCTGGTAAGTGTGGCGGAGCCAGTTCACCAGGAGTATCTTTCTTATCCAGTTATACTGGATTTTATTAGATGATCACCCTACCCTGCAGCAGTACGCTGACGGTGTTTTTTTGGGAGAACCATTATGAATAACGTCATCTTTGATTGGTATTTATCTAGGCAAAAATTCATTCAACGTCCACTGCCAAGATGCAACAGGCAGAGTCCTTAACTGTCAGAATCCAAGTGCTCGAAATTATTCGAATTCCTTACTAATTCCTCCTACACAACTATTGTTATGGAAGCTTGCGAAGATGCTCACTATATGGCACGGAAATTTTCGGAAATGCGTCATAAAACAAAGCTAATACCTCCTCATTTTGTCCAACCCTTTGTTAAAATTAATAAAAATGATTTCTTTGAGGCTGAAACCATATGTGAAGTTACATCAAGCCATCAATGAGATTTGTAGCATTAGGAGCTGAATCCCAGCAGAGGATTCCACTTTTCATCCGTCGTTGACAATGGCCTTGAAAAACGCCGTTACTCACCGTTCTCCTTCACGGTAATACGCAGTTATAGTTGCAGAGCAATGTAATGGATCTTTTATATTAAGAAATTGTGTGAGTGGAGAGGTGCATAGATTTGCCCCTATATTTCCAGACACCTGTTATCACTTAACCCATTACAAGCCCGCTGCCGTAGATATTCCCGTGGCGAGCGATAACCCAGTGCACTATGCGGATGCCATTCGTTATAATGCTCGAACGCCTCTGCAAGGTTCTTTGCTGCCGTTAACCCGTCTGGTTTGGGCATGACACTGATGTAGTCACGCTTTATCGTTTTCACGAAGCTCTCTGCTATGCCGTTACTCTCCGGACTCCGCACCGCCGTGCTCTTCGGTTCAAGCCCCAACATCCGGGCAAACTGCCGTGTTTCATTAGCCCGGTAGCATGAACCATTATCCGTCAGCCACTCCACTGGAGACGCCGGAAGCTCGTTGCCGAAGCGGCGTTCCACCGCTCCCAGCATGACGTCCTGTACTGTTTCACTGTTGAAGCCGCCGGTAGTGACCGCCCAGTGCAGTGCCTCACGATCACAGCAGTCC
>NZ_JBJQJP010000038.1:0-26686 GCF_046487365.1 Escherichia sp. WS1451 | reverse complement strand
ATCAAAATGGTTGTTACCCTGATCCACCCGATCGCGATGGACGACGGTCTGCGTTTCGCAATCCGTGAAGGCGGCCGTACCGTTGGCGCGGGCGTTGTAGCAAAAGTTCTGGGCTAATTACTCGTTAATTAGTTTCGAATTAAAAAGGGCGCTTCGGCGCCCTTTTTGCTGCCCGTAATTTGAGCTCGAAATATTTAGTCGTAATTTCACTCGCTGAACTATGGCGCAAATAAAACTGTGCTATTGTAATCATAACCATTCTCATTTACACTTTGCGCAGAATTTGAACGGGAGCAATCATGTACGTTTGTTTGTGTAATGGTGTAAGTGACAAAAAAATTCGCCAGGCAGTCCGTCAGTTTCATCCGCAATCTTTCCAACAATTGCGTAAGTTTATTCCTGTGGGAAATCAATGCGGTAAGTGCATTCGCGCCGCGCGCGAAGTGATGCAGGACGAGTTGATGCAGATGCCAGAATTTAAAGAGATTGCCTGAAGCCCACGCTTATTTTTTGACATCCCGCTAGCCCCATCTACGCTCTAATAGTGGAAGCGGAGGGACTATAAAATGAAAGGTGATGTTAAAATCATAAATTATCTCAATAAACTATTGGGAAATGAGCTTGTCGCAATCAATCAGTATTTTCTCCATGCCCGGATGTTTAAAAACTGGGGCCTGATGCGTCTCAATGACGTCGAATACCATGAATCTATCGATGAGATGAAACACGCTGATAAATATATCGAGCGTATTTTGTTTTTAGAAGGAATCCCTAACTTACAGGATTTAGGCAAACTGGGGATTGGTGAAGATGTCGAGGAGATGCTGCAATCCGACCTGCGATTAGAACTGGAAGGCGCTAAGGATCTCCGTGAGGCTATCGCGTATGCCGACAGCGTTCATGACTATGTTAGCCGTGATATGATGATCGAGATCCTTGCCGATGAAGAAGGTCATATTGACTGGCTCGAAACTGAGCTGGATCTCATCGGTAAAATCGGTCTACAAAATTACCTGCAATCACAAATAAAAGTTAAAGATTAACGGCCTGCCAGCAAACTATCCCAGCCTACAACGAAACCCGCAGCCGCCAGAAATGGCCCAAACGGCAGCGGGTTTTTTAATGACTCTTTTCCTCTCATGAGCAGACCAATAACTACGGCTCCGCAAGCGAATGAGGCAGCAAGGAAAACCAGTCGTGGCAAGAAGGTCCATGTATGCCAGGCACCAAGGGCGGCGAGAAACTTCACATCACCATAGCCTAATCCTTCTTTATGACGCAGTATGCGATACCCCCAGTAAATGACAGCGAATGTGCCGTAACCAATAATCGCCCCCCATAACGCATCGGCTAAACCGTCAGGATTACAAACTTGATAGAACAAAAGACCTGACCAGAGTAACGGGCACGTAAATCTGTCAGGTAACAAGCCATGCTTTGCATCCCAGAAAAAAAGTAGGGCTGATAAACAAGCGTACAAAATCAGAAAGGGAAGGGTAGCGTCCATAAAACATCCTCTGTAATTGGAGTATCACCATCGAATAACTCCGGATGCTCAGCAACAGAGAAATCGCTGATTTGTTAACCTGGTTCCGGTGAAAAACGCTATCTTCACAACTTTACAAATTTCGTGGAATACAGCTCGCAATCTGCGTGTTGCGATTAATTTCTACCCGATGCTTGCGTCAGGCTCAGATTTGCGTATAATGCGCGGGCTTGTCGTAGTTGACAGCAGGTTCAATCTGAACCTCAGTTAGCCGAATTTGGCTACCTAACAATGCTCCCAATCGGGGAGCTACGTAAGAACGGTTACACTCTCCCATCAATCGTAATGGGTCTGAGGAGTAATCATTTTCGTTTATAAAATAATTGGAGCTCTGGTCTCATGCAGAACCAAAGAATCCGTATCCGCCTGAAAGCGTTTGATCATCGTCTGATCGATCAAGCAACCGCGGAAATCGTCGAGACTGCCAAGCGCACTGGTGCGCAGGTCCGTGGTCCGATCCCGCTGCCGACACGCAAAGAGCGCTTCACTGTTCTGATCTCCCCGCACGTCAACAAAGACGCGCGCGATCAGTACGAAATCCGTACTCACTTGCGTCTGGTTGACATCGTTGAGCCAACCGAGAAAACCGTTGATGCTCTGATGCGTCTGGATCTGGCTGCCGGTGTAGACGTGCAGATCAGCCTGGGTTAATCAGGTCATTGAGCGATTGAGAGGTTGAAACAATGATTGGTTTAGTCGGTAAAAAAGTGGGTATGACCCGTATCTTCACAGAAGACGGCGTTTCTATCCCAGTAACCGTAATCGAAGTTGAAGCAAACCGCGTTACTCAGGTTAAAGACCTGGCTAACGATGGCTACCGTGCTATTCAGGTAACCACCGGTGCTAAAAAAGCTAACCGTGTGACCAAGCCTGAAGCTGGCCACTTCGCTAAAGCTGGCGTAGAAGCTGGCCGTGGTCTGTGGGAATTCCGCCTGGCTGAAGGCGAAGAGTTCACTGTAGGTCAGAGCATTAGCGTTGAACTGTTTGCTGACGTTAAAAAAGTTGACGTAACTGGCACCTCTAAAGGTAAAGGTTTCGCAGGTACCGTTAAGCGCTGGAACTTCCGTACCCAGGACGCTACTCACGGTAACTCCTTGTCTCACCGCGTTCCGGGTTCTATCGGTCAGAACCAGACTCCGGGCAAAGTGTTCAAAGGCAAGAAAATGGCAGGTCAGATGGGTAACGAACGTGTAACCGTTCAGAGCCTTGACGTAGTACGCGTTGACGCTGAGCGCAACCTGCTGCTGGTTAAAGGTGCTGTCCCGGGTGCAACCGGTAGCGACCTGATCGTTAAACCAGCTGTGAAGGCGTAAGGAGATAGCAATGGAATTAGTATTGAAAGACGCGCAGAGCGCGCTGACTGTTTCCGAAACTACCTTCGGTCGTGATTTCAACGAAGCGCTGGTTCACCAGGTTGTTGTTGCTTATGCAGCTGGTGCTCGTCAGGGTACTCGTGCTCAGAAGACTCGTGCTGAAGTAACTGGTTCCGGTAAAAAACCGTGGCGCCAGAAAGGCACCGGCCGTGCGCGTTCTGGTTCTATCAAGAGCCCGATCTGGCGTTCTGGTGGCGTGACCTTTGCTGCTCGTCCGCAGGACCACAGTCAAAAAGTTAACAAGAAGATGTACCGCGGCGCGCTGAAAAGCATCCTGTCCGAACTGGTACGTCAGGATCGTCTGATCGTTGTCGAGAAGTTCTCTGTAGAAGCGCCGAAAACTAAGCTGCTGGCACAGAAACTGAAAGACATGGCTCTGGAAGATGTGCTGATCATCACCGGTGAGCTGGACGAAAACCTGTTCCTGGCTGCGCGCAACCTGCACAAGGTTGACGTACGCGATGCAACTGGTATCGACCCGGTTAGCCTGATCGCCTTCGACAAAGTCGTAATGACTGCTGATGCTGTTAAGCAAGTTGAGGAGATGCTGGCATGATTCGTGAAGAACGTCTGCTGAAGGTGCTGCGTGCACCGCACGTTTCTGAAAAAGCGTCTACTGCGATGGAAAAATCTAACACCATCGTACTCAAAGTTGCTAAAGACGCGACCAAAGCAGAAATCAAAGCTGCTGTGCAGAAACTGTTTGAAGTCGAAGTCGAAGTCGTTAACACCCTGGTAGTTAAAGGGAAAGTTAAACGTCACGGACAGCGTATCGGTCGTCGTAGCGACTGGAAAAAAGCTTACGTCACCCTGAAAGAAGGCCAGAATCTGGACTTCGTTGGCGGCGCTGAGTAAGTCGGAGGAGTAATACAATGGCAGTTGTTAAATGTAAACCGACATCTCCGGGTCGTCGCCACGTTGTTAAAGTGGTTAACCCTGAGCTGCACAAGGGCAAACCTTTTGCTCCGTTGCTGGAAAAAAACAGCAAATCCGGTGGTCGTAACAACAATGGCCGTATCACCACTCGTCATATCGGTGGTGGCCACAAGCAGGCTTACCGTATTGTTGACTTCAAACGCAACAAAGACGGTATCCCGGCAGTTGTTGAACGTCTTGAGTACGATCCGAACCGTTCCGCGAACATCGCGCTGGTTCTGTACAAAGACGGTGAACGCCGTTACATCCTGGCCCCTAAAGGCCTGAAAGCTGGCGACCAGATTCAGTCTGGCGTTGATGCTGCAATCAAACCAGGTAACACCCTGCCGATGCGCAACATCCCGGTTGGTTCTACTGTTCATAACGTAGAAATGAAACCAGGTAAAGGCGGTCAGCTGGCACGTTCCGCTGGTACTTACGTTCAGATCGTTGCTCGTGATGGTGCTTATGTCACCCTGCGTCTGCGTTCTGGTGAAATGCGTAAAGTAGAAGCAGACTGCCGTGCAACTCTGGGCGAAGTTGGCAATGCTGAGCATATGCTGCGCGTTCTGGGTAAAGCAGGTGCTGCACGCTGGCGTGGTGTTCGTCCGACCGTTCGCGGTACCGCGATGAACCCGGTAGACCACCCACATGGTGGTGGTGAAGGTCGTAACTTTGGTAAGCACCCGGTAACTCCGTGGGGCGTTCAGACCAAAGGTAAGAAGACCCGCAGCAACAAGCGTACTGATAAATTCATCGTACGTCGCCGTAGCAAATAATTTTAGAGGATAAGCCATGCCACGTTCTCTCAAGAAAGGTCCTTTTATTGACCTGCACTTGCTGAAGAAGGTAGAGAAAGCGGTGGAAAGCGGAGACAAGAAGCCCCTGCGCACTTGGTCCCGTCGTTCAACGATCTTTCCTAACATGATCGGTTTGACCATCGCTGTCCATAATGGTCGTCAGCACGTTCCGGTATTTGTAACCGACGAAATGGTCGGTCACAAACTGGGTGAATTCGCACCGACTCGTACTTATCGCGGCCACGCTGCTGATAAAAAAGCGAAGAAGAAATAAGGTAGGAGGAAGAGATGGAAACTATCGCTAAACATCGCCATGCTCGTTCTTCTGCTCAGAAGGTTCGCCTTGTTGCTGACCTGATTCGCGGTAAGAAAGTGTCGCAGGCTCTGGATATTTTGACCTACACCAACAAGAAAGCGGCTGTACTGGTCAAGAAAGTTCTGGAATCTGCCATTGCTAACGCTGAACACAACGATGGCGCTGACATTGACGATCTGAAAGTTACGAAAATTTTCGTAGACGAAGGCCCGAGCATGAAGCGCATTATGCCGCGTGCAAAAGGTCGTGCAGATCGCATCCTGAAGCGCACCAGCCACATCACTGTGGTTGTGTCCGATCGCTGAGACTCTGGAGACTAGCAATGGGTCAGAAAGTACATCCTAATGGTATTCGCCTGGGTATTGTAAAACCATGGAACTCTACCTGGTTTGCGAACACCAAAGAATTCGCTGACAACCTGGACAGCGATTTTAAAGTACGTCAGTACCTGACTAAGGAACTGGCTAAAGCGTCCGTATCTCGTATCGTTATCGAGCGTCCGGCTAAGAGCATCCGTGTAACCATTCACACTGCTCGCCCGGGTATCGTTATCGGTAAAAAAGGTGAAGACGTAGAAAAACTGCGTAAGGTCGTAGCGGACATCGCTGGCGTTCCTGCACAGATCAACATCGCCGAAGTTCGTAAGCCTGAACTGGACGCAAAACTGGTTGCTGACAGCATCACTTCTCAGCTGGAACGTCGCGTTATGTTCCGTCGTGCTATGAAGCGTGCTGTACAGAACGCAATGCGTCTGGGCGCTAAAGGTATTAAAGTTGAAGTTAGCGGCCGTCTGGGCGGCGCGGAAATCGCACGTACCGAATGGTACCGCGAAGGTCGCGTACCGCTGCACACTTTGCGTGCTGACATCGACTACAACACCTCTGAAGCGCACACCACTTACGGTGTAATCGGCGTTAAAGTGTGGATCTTCAAAGGCGAGATCCTGGGTGGTATGGCTGCTGTTGAACAACCGGAAAAACCGGCTGCTCAGCCTAAAAAGCAGCAGCGTAAAGGCCGTAAATAAGGAGCGTCGCTGATGTTACAACCAAAGCGTACAAAATTCCGTAAAATGCACAAAGGCCGTAACCGCGGTCTGGCGCAGGGTACGGATGTTAGCTTCGGCAGCTTCGGTCTGAAAGCTGTTGGCCGTGGTCGTCTGACTGCACGTCAGATCGAAGCAGCACGTCGTGCTATGACCCGTGCAGTTAAGCGTCAAGGTAAGATCTGGATCCGTGTGTTCCCGGACAAACCGATCACTGAAAAGCCGCTGGCAGTGCGTATGGGTAAAGGTAAAGGTAACGTGGAGTATTGGGTTGCCTTGATTCAGCCGGGTAAAGTCCTGTATGAAATGGACGGTGTTCCGGAAGAGCTGGCCCGTGAAGCATTCAAGCTGGCAGCAGCGAAACTGCCGATTAAAACCACCTTTGTAACTAAGACGGTGATGTAATGAAAGCAAAAGAGCTGCGTGAGAAGAGCGTTGAAGAGCTGAACACCGAGCTGCTGAACCTGCTGCGTGAGCAGTTCAACCTGCGTATGCAGGCTGCAAGTGGCCAGCTGCAACAGTCTCACCTGTTGAAGCAAGTGCGTCGCGATGTCGCACGCGTTAAGACTTTACTGAACGAGAAGGCGGGTGCGTAATGACCGATAAAATCCGTACTCTGCAAGGTCGCGTTGTTAGCGACAAAATGGAGAAATCCATTGTTGTTGCTATCGAACGTTTTGTGAAACACCCGATCTACGGTAAATTCATCAAGCGTACGACCAAACTGCACGTACATGACGAGAACAACGAATGCGGTATCGGTGACGTGGTTGAAATCCGCGAATGCCGTCCGCTGTCCAAGACTAAATCCTGGACGCTGGTTCGCGTTGTAGAGAAAGCGGTTCTGTAATACAGTACACTCTCTCGATACGAATAAACGGCTCAGAAATGAGCCGTTTATTTTTTCTACCCATATCCTTGAAGCGGTGTTATAATGCCGCGCCCTCGATATGGGGATTTTTAACGACCTGATTTTCGGGTCTCAGTAGTAGTTGACATTAGCGGAGCACTAAAATGATCCAAGAACAGACTATGCTGAACGTCGCCGACAACTCCGGTGCACGTCGCGTAATGTGTATCAAGGTTCTGGGTGGCTCGCACCGTCGCTACGCAGGCGTAGGCGACATCATCAAGATCACCATCAAAGAAGCAATTCCGCGTGGTAAGGTCAAAAAAGGTGATGTGCTGAAGGCGGTAGTGGTGCGCACCAAGAAGGGTGTTCGTCGCCCGGACGGTTCTGTCATTCGCTTCGATGGTAATGCTTGTGTTCTTCTGAACAACAACAGCGAGCAGCCTATCGGTACGCGTATTTTTGGGCCGGTAACTCGTGAGCTTCGTAGTGAGAAGTTCATGAAAATTATCTCTCTGGCACCAGAAGTACTCTAAGGAGCGAATCATGGCAGCGAAAATCCGTCGTGATGACGAAGTTATCGTGTTAACCGGTAAAGATAAAGGTAAACGCGGTAAAGTTAAGAATGTCCTGTCTTCCGGCAAGGTCATTGTTGAAGGTATCAACCTGGTTAAGAAACATCAGAAGCCGGTTCCGGCCCTGAACCAACCGGGTGGCATCGTTGAAAAAGAAGCCGCTATTCAGGTTTCCAACGTAGCAATCTTCAATGCGGCAACCGGCAAGGCTGACCGTGTAGGCTTTAGATTCGAAGACGGTAAAAAAGTCCGTTTCTTCAAGTCTAACAGCGAAACTATCAAGTAATTTGGAGTAGTACGATGGCGAAACTGCATGATTACTACAAAGACGAAGTAGTTAAAAAACTCATGACTGAGTTTAACTACAATTCTGTCATGCAAGTCCCTCGGGTCGAGAAGATCACCCTGAACATGGGTGTTGGTGAAGCGATCGCTGACAAAAAACTGCTGGATAACGCAGCAGCAGACCTGGCAGCAATCTCCGGTCAAAAACCGCTGATCACCAAAGCACGCAAATCTGTTGCAGGCTTCAAAATCCGTCAGGGCTATCCGATCGGCTGTAAAGTAACTCTGCGTGGCGAACGCATGTGGGAGTTCTTTGAGCGCCTGATCACTATTGCTGTACCTCGTATCCGTGACTTCCGTGGCCTGTCCGCTAAGTCTTTCGACGGTCGTGGTAACTACAGCATGGGTGTCCGTGAGCAGATCATCTTCCCAGAAATCGACTACGATAAAGTCGACCGCGTTCGTGGTTTGGATATTACCATTACCACTACTGCGAAATCTGACGAAGAAGGCCGCGCTCTGCTGGCTGCCTTTGACTTCCCGTTCCGCAAGTAAGGTAGGGTTACTAAATGGCTAAGCAATCAATGAAAGCACGCGAAGTAAAACGCGTAGCTTTAGCTGATAAATACTTCGCGAAACGCGCTGAACTGAAAGCGATCATCTCTGATGTGAACGCTTCCGACGAAGATCGTTGGAACGCTGTTCTCAAGCTGCAGACTCTGCCGCGTGATTCCAGCCCGTCTCGTCAGCGTAACCGCTGCCGTCAAACAGGTCGTCCGCATGGTTTCCTGCGGAAGTTCGGGTTGAGCCGTATTAAGGTCCGTGAAGCCGCTATGCGCGGTGAAATCCCGGGTCTGAAAAAGGCTAGCTGGTAATTGTCACCAATTGAATCACGGGAGTAAAGACAGATGAGCATGCAAGATCCGATCGCGGATATGCTGACCCGTATCCGTAACGGTCAGGCCGCGAACAAAGCTGCGGTCACCATGCCTTCCTCCAAGCTGAAAGTGGCAATCGCCAACGTGCTGAAGGAAGAAGGTTTTATTGAAGATTTTAAAGTTGAAGGCGACACCAAGCCTGAACTGGAACTTACTCTGAAGTATTTCCAGGGCAAAGCTGTTGTAGAAAGCATTCAGCGTGTCAGCCGCCCAGGTCTGCGCATCTATAAACGTAAAGATGAGCTGCCGAAAGTTATGGCGGGTCTGGGTATCGCAGTTGTTTCTACCTCTAAAGGTGTTATGACTGATCGTGCAGCGCGCCAGGCTGGTCTTGGTGGCGAAATTATCTGCTACGTAGCCTAATCGGAGGAAAAAATGTCTCGTGTTGCTAAAGCACCGGTCGTTGTTCCTGCCGGCGTTGACGTAAAAATCAACGGTCAGGTTATTACGATCAAAGGTAAAAACGGCGAGCTGACTCGTACTCTCAACGATGCTGTTGAAGTTAAACATGCAGATAATACCCTGACCTTCGGTCCGCGTGATGGTTACGCAGACGGTTGGGCACAGGCTGGTACCGCGCGTGCCCTGCTGAACTCAATGGTTATCGGTGTTACCGAAGGCTTCACTAAGAAGCTGCAGCTGGTTGGTGTAGGTTACCGTGCAGCGGTTAAAGGCAATGTGATTAACCTGTCTCTGGGTTTCTCTCATCCTGTTGACCATCAGCTGCCTGCGGGTATCACTGCTGAATGTCCGACTCAGACTGAAATCGTGCTGAAAGGCGCTGATAAGCAGGTGATCGGCCAGGTTGCAGCGGATCTGCGCGCCTACCGTCGTCCTGAGCCTTACAAAGGCAAGGGTGTTCGTTACGCCGACGAAGTCGTGCGTACCAAAGAGGCTAAGAAGAAGTAAGGTAACACTATGGATAAGAAATCTGCTCGTATCCGTCGTGCGACCCGCGCACGCCGCAAGCTCCAGGAGCTGGGCGCAACTCGCCTGGTGGTACATCGTACCCCGCGTCACATTTACGCACAGGTAATTGCACCGAACGGTTCTGAAGTTCTGGTAGCTGCTTCTACTGTAGAAAAAGCTATCGCTGAACAACTGAAGTACACCGGTAACAAAGACGCGGCTGCAGCTGTGGGTAAAGCTGTCGCTGAACGCGCTCTGGAAAAAGGCATCAAAGATGTATCCTTTGACCGTTCCGGGTTCCAATATCATGGTCGTGTCCAGGCACTGGCAGATGCTGCCCGTGAAGCTGGCCTTCAGTTCTAAGGTAGAGGTGTAAGATGGCTCACATCGAAAAACAAGCTGGCGAACTGCAGGAAAAGCTGATCGCGGTAAACCGCGTATCTAAAACCGTTAAAGGTGGTCGTATTTTCTCCTTCACAGCTCTGACTGTAGTTGGCGATGGTAACGGTCGCGTTGGTTTTGGTTACGGTAAAGCGCGTGAAGTTCCAGCAGCGATCCAGAAAGCGATGGAAAAAGCCCGTCGCAATATGATTAACGTCGCGCTGAATAACGGCACTCTGCAACACCCTGTTAAAGGTGTTCACACGGGTTCTCGCGTATTCATGCAGCCGGCTTCCGAAGGTACCGGTATCATCGCCGGTGGTGCAATGCGCGCCGTTCTGGAAGTCGCTGGGGTTCATAACGTTCTGGCAAAAGCATATGGTTCCACCAACCCGATTAACGTGGTTCGTGCAACTATCGATGGCCTGGAAAATATGAATTCTCCAGAAATGGTCGCTGCCAAGCGTGGTAAATCCGTTGAAGAAATTCTGGGGAAATAAACCATGGCAAAGACTATTAAAATTACTCAAACCCGCAGTGCAATCGGTCGTCTGCCGAAACACAAGGCAACGCTGCTTGGCCTGGGTCTGCGTCGTATTGGTCACACCGTAGAGCGCGAGGATACTCCTGCTATTCGCGGTATGATCAACGCGGTTTCCTTCATGGTTAAAGTTGAGGAGTAAGAGATGCGTTTAAATACTCTGTCTCCGGCCGAAGGCTCCAAAAAGGCGGGTAAACGCCTGGGTCGTGGTATCGGTTCTGGCCTCGGTAAAACCGGTGGTCGTGGTCACAAAGGTCAGAAGTCTCGTTCTGGCGGTGGCGTACGTCGCGGTTTCGAGGGTGGTCAGATGCCTCTGTACCGTCGTCTGCCGAAATTCGGCTTCACTTCTCGTAAAGCAGCGATTACAGCCGAAGTTCGTCTGTCTGACCTGGCTAAAGTAGAAGGCGGTGTTGTAGACCTGAACACGCTGAAAGCGGCTAACATTATCGGTATCCAGATCGAGTTCGCGAAAGTGATCCTGGCTGGCGAAGTAACTACTCCGGTAACTGTTCGTGGCCTGCGTGTTACTAAAGGCGCTCGTGCTGCTATCGAAGCTGCTGGCGGTAAAATCGAGGAATAAGTAGCAGATGGCTAAACAACCGGGATTAGATTTTCAAAGTGCCAAAGGTGGCTTAGGCGAGCTGAAACGCAGACTGCTGTTTGTTATCGGTGCGCTGATTGTGTTCCGTATTGGCTCTTTTATTCCGATCCCTGGTATTGATGCCGCTGTACTTGCCAAACTGCTTGAGCAACAGCGAGGCACCATCATTGAAATGTTTAACATGTTCTCTGGTGGTGCTCTCAGCCGTGCTTCTATCTTTGCTCTGGGGATCATGCCGTATATTTCGGCATCGATCATTATCCAGCTGCTGACGGTGGTTCACCCAACGTTGGCAGAAATTAAGAAAGAAGGGGAGTCTGGTCGTCGTAAGATCAGCCAGTACACCCGCTACGGTACTCTGGTGCTGGCAATATTCCAGTCGATCGGTATTGCTACCGGTCTGCCGAATATGCCTGGTATGCAAGGCCTGGTGATTAACCCGGGCTTTGCATTCTACTTCACCGCTGTTGTAAGTCTGGTCACAGGAACCATGTTCCTGATGTGGTTGGGCGAACAGATTACTGAACGAGGTATCGGCAACGGTATTTCAATCATTATCTTCGCCGGTATTGTCGCGGGACTCCCGCCAGCCATTGCCCATACTATCGAGCAAGCGCGTCAAGGCGACCTGCACTTCCTCGTGTTGCTGTTGGTTGCAGTATTAGTATTTGCAGTGACGTTCTTTGTTGTATTTGTTGAGCGTGGTCAACGCCGCATTGTGGTAAACTACGCGAAACGTCAGCAAGGTCGTCGTGTCTATGCTGCACAGAGCACACATTTACCGCTGAAAGTGAATATGGCGGGGGTAATCCCGGCAATCTTCGCTTCCAGTATTATTCTGTTCCCGGCGACCATCGCGTCATGGTTCGGGGGCGGTACTGGTTGGAACTGGCTGACAACAATTTCGCTGTATTTGCAGCCTGGGCAACCGCTTTATGTGTTACTCTATGCGTCTGCAATCATCTTCTTCTGTTTCTTCTACACGGCGTTGGTTTTCAACCCGCGTGAAACAGCAGATAACCTGAAGAAGTCCGGTGCATTTGTACCAGGAATTCGTCCGGGAGAGCAAACGGCGAAGTATATCGATAAAGTAATGACCCGCCTGACCTTGGTTGGTGCGCTGTACATTACTTTTATCTGCCTGATCCCGGAGTTCATGCGTGATGCAATGAAAGTACCGTTCTACTTCGGTGGGACCTCACTGCTTATCGTTGTTGTCGTGATTATGGACTTTATGGCTCAAGTGCAAACTCTGATGATGTCCAGTCAGTATGAGTCTGCATTGAAGAAGGCGAACCTGAAAGGCTACGGCCGATAATTGGTCGCCCGAGAAGTTACGGAGAGTAAAAATGAAAGTTCGTGCTTCCGTCAAGAAATTATGCCGTAACTGCAAAATCGTTAAGCGTGATGGTGTCATCCGTGTGATTTGCAGTGCCGAGCCGAAGCATAAACAGCGCCAAGGCTGATTTTTTCGCATATTTTTCTTGCAAAGTTGGGTTGAGCTGGCTAGATTAGCCAGCCAATCTTTTGTATGTCTGTGCGTTTCCATTTGAGTATCCTGAAAACGGGCTTTTCAGCATGGAACGTACATATTAAATAGTAGGAGTGCATAGTGGCCCGTATAGCAGGCATTAACATTCCTGATCATAAGCATGCCGTAATCGCATTAACTTCGATTTATGGCGTCGGCAAGACCCGTTCTAAAGCCATCCTGGCTGCAGCGGGTATCGCTGAAGATGTTAAGATCAGTGAGCTGTCTGAAGGACAAATCGACACGCTGCGTGACGAAGTTGCCAAATTTGTCGTTGAAGGTGATCTGCGCCGTGAAATCAGCATGAGCATCAAGCGCCTGATGGATCTTGGTTGCTATCGCGGTTTGCGTCATCGTCGTGGTCTCCCGGTTCGCGGTCAGCGTACCAAGACCAACGCACGTACCCGTAAGGGTCCGCGCAAACCGATCAAGAAATAATCGGGGTGATTGAATAATGGCAAAGGCACCAATTCGTGCACGTAAACGTGTAAGAAAACAAGTCTCTGACGGCGTGGCTCATATCCATGCTTCTTTCAACAACACCATCGTGACTATCACTGATCGTCAGGGTAACGCGTTGGGTTGGGCAACAGCCGGTGGTTCCGGTTTCCGTGGTTCTCGCAAATCCACTCCGTTTGCAGCTCAGGTTGCAGCAGAGCGTTGCGCTGACGCCGTGAAAGAATACGGCATCAAGAATCTGGAAGTTATGGTTAAAGGTCCGGGTCCAGGCCGCGAATCTACTATTCGTGCTCTGAACGCCGCAGGTTTCCGCATCACTAACATTACTGATGTGACTCCGATCCCTCATAACGGTTGTCGTCCGCCGAAAAAACGTCGCGTATAACGCCTCGTTTTCCAGGTTTGTTGGAGAAAGAAAATGGCAAGATATTTGGGTCCTAAGCTCAAGCTGAGCCGTCGTGAGGGCACCGACTTATTCCTTAAGTCTGGCGTTCGCGCGATCGATACCAAGTGTAAAATTGAACAAGCTCCTGGCCAGCACGGTGCGCGTAAACCGCGTCTGTCTGACTATGGTGTGCAGTTGCGTGAAAAGCAAAAAGTTCGCCGTATCTATGGTGTGCTGGAGCGTCAGTTCCGTAACTACTACAAAGAAGCAGCACGTCTGAAAGGCAACACCGGTGAAAACCTGTTGGCTCTGCTGGAAGGTCGTCTGGACAACGTTGTATACCGTATGGGCTTCGGTGCCACTCGTGCAGAAGCACGTCAGCTGGTTAGCCATAAAGCAATTATGGTAAACGGTCGTGTTGTTAACATCGCTTCTTATCAGGTTAGTCCGAATGACGTTGTAAGCATTCGTGAGAAAGCGAAGAAGCAGTCTCGCGTGAAAGCCGCTCTGGAGCTGGCTGAGCAGCGTGAAAAGCCAACCTGGCTGGAAGTTGATGCTGGCAAGATGGAAGGTACGTTTAAGCGTAAGCCGGAGCGTTCTGATCTGTCTGCGGACATTAACGAACACCTGATCGTCGAGCTTTACTCCAAGTAAAGCTTAGTACCAAAGAGAGGACACAATGCAGGGTTCTGTGACAGAGTTTCTAAAACCGCGCCTGGTTGATATCGAGCAAGTGAGTTCGACGCACGCCAAGGTGACCCTTGAGCCTTTAGAGCGTGGCTTTGGCCATACTCTGGGTAACGCACTGCGCCGTATTCTGCTCTCATCGATGCCGGGTTGCGCG
The DNA here is from genome assembly GCF_046487365.1 of Escherichia sp. WS1451. NCBI lineage: Bacteria > Pseudomonadati > Pseudomonadota > Gammaproteobacteria > Enterobacterales > Enterobacteriaceae > Escherichia > Escherichia sp. WS1451. Next base: position 12,395 of record NZ_JBJQJP010000038.1, on the reverse strand, counting down.
GTGACCGAGGTTGAGATTGATGGTGTACTACATGAGTACAGCACCAAAGAAGGCGTTCAGGAAGATATCCTGGAAATCCTGCTCAACCTGAAAGGGCTGGCGGTGAGAGTTCAGGGCAAAGATGAAGTTATTCTTACCTTGAATAAATCTGGCATTGGCCCTGTGACTGCAGCCGATATCACCCACGACGGTGATGTCGAAATCGTCAAGCCGCAGCACGTGATCTGCCACCTGACCGATGAGAACGCGTCTATTAGCATGCGTATCAAAGTTCAGCGCGGTCGTGGTTATGTGCCGGCTTCTACCCGAATTCATTCGGAAGAAGATGAGCGCCCAATCGGCCGTCTGCTGGTCGACGCATGCTACAGCCCTGTGGAGCGTATTGCCTACAATGTTGAAGCAGCGCGTGTAGAACAGCGTACCGACCTGGACAAGCTGGTCATCGAAATGGAAACCAACGGCACAATCGATCCTGAAGAGGCGATTCGTCGTGCGGCAACCATTCTGGCTGAACAACTGGAAGCTTTCGTTGACTTACGTGATGTACGTCAGCCTGAAGTGAAAGAAGAGAAACCAGAGTTCGATCCGATCCTGCTGCGCCCTGTTGACGATCTGGAATTGACTGTCCGCTCTGCTAACTGCCTTAAAGCAGAAGCTATCCACTATATCGGTGATCTGGTACAGCGTACCGAGGTTGAGCTCCTTAAAACGCCTAACCTTGGTAAAAAATCTCTTACTGAGATTAAAGACGTGCTGGCTTCCCGTGGACTGTCTCTGGGCATGCGCCTGGAAAACTGGCCACCGGCAAGCATCGCTGACGAGTAACCGGATCACAGGTTAAGGTTTTACTGAGAAGGATAAGGTCATGCGCCATCGTAAGAGTGGTCGTCAACTGAACCGCAACAGCAGCCATCGCCAGGCTATGTTCCGCAATATGGCAGGTTCACTGGTTCGTCATGAAATCATCAAGACGACTCTGCCTAAAGCGAAAGAGCTGCGCCGCGTAGTTGAGCCGCTGATTACTCTTGCCAAGACTGATAGCGTTGCTAATCGTCGTCTGGCATTCGCCCGTACTCGTGATAACGAGATCGTGGCAAAACTGTTTAACGAACTGGGCCCGCGTTTCGCGAGCCGTGCCGGTGGTTACACTCGTATTCTGAAGTGTGGCTTCCGTGCAGGCGACAACGCGCCGATGGCTTACATCGAGCTGGTTGATCGTTCAGAGAAAGCAGAAGCTGCTGCAGAGTAATCTGAAGCAACGTAAAAAAACCCGCCCCGGCGGGTTTTTTTATACCCGTAGTATCCCCACTTATCTACAATAGCTGTACTCTTTTTGTTCATCCCCTGGAGTATTTATGTGGTTACTTGACCAGTGGGCAGAGCGTCATATTACTGAGGCACAATCCAAAGGTGAGTTTGATAATCTTCCGGGAAGTGGCGAGCCATTGATTCTGGATGATGATTCTCATGTGCCACCGGAATTACGTGCGGGGTATCGCTTGCTGAAGAACGCTGGTTGCTTACCGCCAGAACTTGAGCATAGGAGGGAAGCAATACAGCTTCTGGATATTCTCAAAGGTATCCGTCATGATGATCCGCAATATCAAGAGGTTAGTCGTCGATTGTCATTACTGGAATTGAAGCTGCGACAAGCTGGATTGAGTACCGATTTTTTACGCGGCGATTATGCTGACAAGTTGTTGAACAAAATCAACGATAACTAGTGGAGTATGTATGTATCGCATTGGTGAGCTGGCAAAAATGGCGGAAGTAACACCCGACACGATTCGTTATTACGAAAAGCAGCAGATGATGGAGCATGAAGTACGCACCGAAGGTGGGTTTCGCCTGTATACCGAAAGCGATCTCCAGCGATTGAAATTTATCCGCCATGCCAGACAACTTGGTTTCAGTCTGGAGTCGATCCGCGAGTTGCTGTCGATCCGTATCGATCCTGAACACCATACCTGTCAGGAGTCAAAAGGCATTGTGCAGGAAAGATTGCAGGAAGTCGAAGCACGGATAGCCGAGTTGCAGAGTATGCAGCGTTCCCTCCAACGCCTTAACGATGCCTGTTGTGGGACCGCCCATAGCAGTGTTTATTGCTCGATTCTTGAAGCTCTTGAACAAGGGGCGAGTGGCGTTAAGAGTGGCTGTTGATTTTTTACACTGGCAGGATTACACTCGCGCCGTTAAATAACCAATTGGAGTTTTTATGAGCCGATATCAGCATACTAAAGGGCAGATAAAGGATAATGCGATAGAAGCATTACTACATGATCCCTTATTCCGACAGCGCGTAGAGAGAAATAAGAAAGGGAAAGGCAGTTACATGCGAAAAGGAAAACATGGCAATCGGGGGAACTGGGAGGCCAGTGGCAAGAAAGTAAATCACTTTTTTACCACTGGCCTTCTGCTTTCAGGCGCTTGTTAAGAGCGGTTATTCTGCTCTTTCAGCAAATCACGAATTTCTGTCAGTAATACTTCTTCTTTAGTTGGTGCAGGCGCGGCTGCTGGTTCTTCTTTTTTCCGATTCAGTTTGTTGATTAGCTTAATCGCCATAAAGATGGCAAAGGCTACAATCAGAAAATCAAAGACGTTTTGAATGAAGACACCGTAATGCATCACAACAGCAGGGATATCCCCCTGCGCATCGCGTAGCGTGACAGCAAACTGTTTGAAATCGATCCCGCCAATTAATAACCCCAGAGGTGGCATAATGATATCGGCAACCAGTGAAGATACAATCTTCCCGAATGCCGCACCGATAATGACACCCACCGCCAAATCCACCACGTTCCCGCGCATCGCAAATTCGCGAAATTCTTTAATAATGCTCATGTTATTCTCCCTATGAAGCCGACAATCATAAGTCTAACAAATGTTAAGCTATTTTCCTGCCAGGAGTGCATTTAATTAATCCCTGATAATCAAAGGGAAATAATAAGGCGTCATTAGACGCCTTATTAATTACAAGAAGAAAGGACTTGGCTGGAAGAGTCTTTCGACGTCGGTAATAAACTTTTTATCTGTGAGGAACATAATTACGTGATCGCCTTGCTCAATGCGCAGATTGTCATTGGCAATCATCACGTCGTTTCCACGTACCACCGCTCCAATAATCGTTCCTGGCGGTAGCTTGATTTCATCAATGACTCTGCCGACAACGCGTGAGGTGCTTTCATCACCGTGAGCAACGGCTTCAATAGCTTCTGCTACGCCGCGGCGCAGTGAGGAAACACCAACAATATCAGCTTTTCGCACATGGCTAAGCAACGCAGAAATAGTTGCTTGTTGCGGTGAAATCGCAATATCGATCACGCTCCCCTGAACCAGATCCACATAAGCGCGACGCTGGATCAATACCATCACCTTTTTCGCACCCATACGTTTGGCAAGCATGGCGGACATGATATTGGCTTCGTCATCGTTGGTGACAGCAATAAACAGATCAACTTGATCGATATGTTCTTCGGCCAGCAGTTCTTGATCCGACGCATCACCAAAAAAGACGATCGTATTCTGCAACTTTTCCGCCAGTTCGGCAGCGCGCTGCTGATTACGTTCGATGAGTTTGACGCTGTAATCTTTTTCCAGACGACGCGCCAGCCCTGCACCGATATTACCACCACCAACCAGCATGATCCGCTTATACGGTTTTTCCAGTCGCTGTAATTCACTCATCACCGCGCGGATATGCTGTGAAGCGGCAATAAAGAACACTTCATCACCAGCTTCAACAATGGTCGAACCTTGCGGACGAATGGGGCGATCATGGCGGAAAATTGCTGCCACACGAGTATCGATATGTGGCATATGTTCGCGCATGGTCGAAAGTGCATTACCAATCAGCGGGCCGCCGTAATAGGCTTTAACCACAGCCAGGCTGACTTTACCCTCAGCGAAGTTTACCACCTGCAATGCGCCGGGATACTCAATCAGTCGGTAAATATTATCGATAACCAACTGCTCTGGTGCGATCAGATGATCAATCGGTACAGCATCTGAATGAAATAGCTTATCGGCATCGCGCACGTAGTCTGGTGAGCGGATACGAGCGATGCGATTAGGGGTGTTGAAAAGTGAGTAGGCTACCTGGCAGGCAACCATATTGGTTTCATCTGAACTGGTTACAGCAACCAGCATATCGGCGTCGTCGGCACCTGCCTCCCGCAATACGCGTGGATGAGAGCCATGCCCCTGCACGACTCGCAGGTCAAATTTATCCTGCAAGGTCCGCAGACGCTCACCGTTGGTATCGACAACAGTAATATCGTTGTTCTCGCCAACCAGGTTTTCCGCCAGTGTGCCGCCAACCTGGCCGGCACCCAGAATGATAATTTTCATCAGTCGCGACCCGTTATCTCATCACTTTTTGATTAGCTTAGCGTAAAAGAAGCCGTCGCCCTCTTCGGCACCAGGTAGATTTTGTTTACCCGGTTGCTGTGGTGTTCCTGTTTCGCAAAGTTCGGCATCAACGGTACGTTGCAAAAAGGCTTTAATCTGCAGGCTATTCTCTTCCGGTAACACCGAACAGGTGGCATAGACCAGGGTTCCACCGGATTTTAAATGCGGCCAAATGGCGTCGAGAATTTCAGACTGCAATTGCGCGAGTTCCGGGATATCGCGATCGCGACGTAACCATTTAATATCCGGATGGCGACGAATCACACCGGTTGCTGAACAAGGCGCATCTAATAAAATGCGATCAAACTGTTGCTCGCCACACCATTGTGAAGGGTAACGGCCATCACCTTGTTTCACGGTTGCCTTCATATCAAGGCGTTTTAAATTGTCGTAAACGCGAGAGAGGCGCTGTTCGTCAATATCAACCGCAACAACCTGCGCTTCTGGTGCCACCTCAAGGATATGCGTTGTTTTACCGCCGGGGGCGGCACAAAGATCCAAAATGTGTTCACCGTTTTGTGGCGCAAGCCAGGTCATGCAACCTTGTGCTGAGGCATCCTGAACGGTAACCCATCCGTCTTCAAAACCAGGTAGCGCATGAACAGGTGCAGGTGTTTCCAGACGTACAGCATCAGGGTAATCCGCATGCGGGAAACCTTTCATTCCTGCTTCATCCAGCAATGCAAGCCAGCTGTCGCGGGAATGATGCGTACGATTAACGCGCAGCCACATTGGCGGACGCTGGTTATTGGCTTCTACGATGGATTGCCACTGCTCTGGATACGCTTTTTGCAGACGTTTCAGCAACCAGGAAGGATGCAGATAACGTGCATCACTGGCATTAAACTCGGCTAATAACTCATCTTGCTGACGCTGGAACTGACGTAATACACCGTTAATCAATCCCTTAAGTTGCGGGCGCTTAATTGCAACTGCGCCTTCAACCGTTTCAGCCAGCGCGGCATGAGGTGGAATGCGGGTATAAAGCAGTTGATACAAACCAACCATAATCAGGTAATGAACAGTACGCTGTTTGCCTGTCATCGGACGGGCCATTAGCTTATTAATCAGCCAGTCTAACTGTGAAAGCGTACGCAGTACGCCAAAGCACAACTCTTGAAGAAGTGCTTTGTCTTTATCAGAAACTTTTTGCTGGAGCGGTGGCAGAATGTTGCTTAATGATTGCCCTTGCTCGACGACTTGTTCAACGGCCTGGGCCGCCATGCTACGTAAATTACGTTGTTTTTTCATAAGTATAAAAATGCCCGGCAAGACCGGGCTTAGAAGAGTGGACTATCAGGCCAGACGGTTGCCCGGAACAAACCATTCCCGACGAGAATTCAGGAGGTCTTGTGCGCTCATCGCTTTCTTACCCGCAGGTTGTAACGAGAGCAGGTTCAGGATGCCATCACCAGTCGCAACCTGAATGCCTTGTTTGTTGGCTTCAAGGATCGTTCCTGGTGCAGCGTTGGTTGCCGTATCAATGACCGACGCTTTCCAGACTTTAACCGGCTGTCCTTCAATTTCCAGCCAGCTCATTGGCCATGGATTGAAAGCGCGAATGCAGCGTTCAAGCTGTGCTGCCGAAAGTGACCAGTCAATACGCGCTTCTTCTTTACTCAACTTCTCGGCGTAAGTGACAAGAGTTTCGTCCTGAACTTCTGGTTTCGCCGTGCCGTCTGCCAATTGTTTCAATGTGGTGATAAGCCCTTGTGGGCCAAGCTCTGCCAGCTTGTCGTACAGCGTACCACTGGTATCTTCTGCAGTAATCGGGCTGGAGAGCTTATAGAGCATGTCACCGGTGTCTAAACCAACATCCATTTGCATAATGGTCACACCAGTTTCTGCATCACCCGCCCATAGTGAGCGTTGGATTGGTGCAGCACCGCGCCAGCGTGGCAGCAGTGAACCATGAACGTTGATACAGCCAAGACGCGGCATCTCCAGCACGGCTTTAGGCAGAATTAAGCCATAGGCGACGACAACCATAACATCAGCCTGTAGATCGGCGACCAGTTGCTGGTTTTCTTGTGGACGCAGGGAAACCGGTTGAAAAACGGGCAGACCTTTTTCCTCAGCCAGAACTTTAACCGGGCTGGGCATCAGTTTTTTACCGCGTCCTGCCGGTCGGTCCGGCTGGGTGAACACGCCAACGACGTTATGACCAGAAGACAACAGCGCGTCGAGATGACGCGCTGCAAAGTCAGGTGTACCCGCAAAAATAATACGTAGTGATTCTGACACGTTAGTTCTTATCCTTAAGCCCGGGCTTTCAGACGATCCAGTTTTTCAACTTTCTGACGAATACGTTGTTGTTTCAGCGGTGACAGATAATCCATAAACAGTTTGCCGACCAGGTGATCCATCTCATGCTGAATACAGATGGCTAACAGACCCTCTGCTTCCAGTTCAAATGGTTTACCGTCGCGGTCCAGGGCGCGAATTTTAACTTTCTCTGCGCGTGGCACTAAAGCACGTTGTTCAGGGATCGACAGGCATCCTTCTTCAATGCCTGTTTCGCCGCTTTTTTCTAAAAGCTCCGGATTGATTAACACCAGCCGTTCGTCACGGTTTTCCGAAACATCAATAACAATGATACGTTGATGGATATCGACCTGGGTTGCCGCCAGGCCAATACCTTCTTCTGCGTACATCGTCTCGAACATATCATCGACGATACGCTGAATTTCTGCATTCACTTCTTCTACCGGTTTAGCAACTTTGCGAAGCCGCTCGTCCGGAATATGTAACACTTGCAAAACTGACATAAATCTCCAGAGATGTGTTCAGGAGTTAGAAAGATTATTTCTTCTATTCTAGACAAATCCCCCTCTGATTGACAGCATCACTGACCAATCGCAAAGATTGCTAAGGCTGCTTATGGCAGGGAGATAGGGATGGTCGATACAGAAATTTGGCTGCGTTTAATGAGCATCAGCAGCTTGTATGGCGATGATATGGTCCGTATAGCTCACTGGCTGGCAAAACAGTCGCATATTGATGCGGTTGTATTGCAGCAAACAGGGCTTACATTGCGGCAGGCACAACGCTTTCTTTCATTTCCGCGAAAGAGTATCGAAAGCTCACTTTGTTGGTTGGAGCAACCCAACCATCATTTAATCCCTGCGGACAGTGAATTTTATCCTCCTCAACTTCTGGCGACGACAGATTACCCCGGCGCACTGTTTGTTGAAGGAGAACTGCACGCGTTGCATTCATTTCAGCTTGCCGTGGTGGGGAGTCGGGCGCATTCATGGTATGGCGAGCGATGGGGACGATTATTTTGCGAAACTCTGGCGACGCGTGGAGTGACAATTACGAGTGGACTGGCGCGTGGAATCGATGGTGTGGCGCATAAAGCGGCCTTACAGGTAAATGGCGTTAGCATTGCTGTATTGGGGAATGGACTTAATACCATTCATCCCCGCCGCCATGCTCCACTGGCTACCAGTTTGCTTGAACATGGTGGGGCTCTTGTCTCGGAATTTCCCCTCGATGTTCCTCCCCTTGCTTACAATTTCCCACGAAGAAATCGCATTATCAGTGGTCTAAGTAAAGGTGTACTGGTGGTGGAAGCGGCTTTGCGCAGTGGTTCGCTGGTGACAGCACGTTGTGCGCTTGAGCAGGGGCGTGAAGTTTTTGCCTTGCCGGGTCCATTAGGGAATCCGGGAAGCGAAGGGCCTCACTGGTTAATAAAACAAGGTGCGATTCTTGTGACGGAACCGGAAGAAATTCTGGAAAACTTGCAATTTGGATTGCACTGGTTGCCAGACGCCCCTGAAAATTCATTTTATTCACCAGATCAGGAAGACGTGGCATTGCCATTTCCTGAGCTCCTGGCTAACGTAGGAGATGAGGTAACACCTGTTGACGTCGTCGCTGAACGTGCCGGCCAACCTGTGCCAGAGGTAGTAACTCAACTACTCGAACTGGAGTTAGCAGGATGGATCGCAGCTGTACCCGGCGGCTATGTCCGATTGAGGAGGGCATGCCATGTTCGACGTACTAATGTATTTGTTTGAAACCTATATTCACACAGAAGCTGAGTTGCGTGTGGATCAAGACAAACTTGAACAGGATCTTACCGACGCAGGATTTGATCGAGAAGATATCTACAATGCCCTGCTTTGGCTGGAAAAGCTTGCGGATTATCAGGAAGGACTGGCAGAACCGATGCAACTGGCCTCTGATCCACTCTCCATGCGTATTTATACCCCTGAAGAGTGTGAAAGGCTGGATGCCAGCTGTCGTGGTTTTCTGCTTTTCCTTGAGCAAATTCAGGTGCTTAACCTTGAAACCCGTGAAATGGTGATAGAGCGAGTGCTCGCGCTGGATACCGCAGAGTTCGACCTGGAAGACCTGAAATGGGTAATCCTGATGGTGTTGTTCAATATTCCGGGCTGCGAAAATGCGTACCAGCAAATGGAAGAATTACTCTTTGAAGTGAATGAAGGTATGCTGCATTAATCATTTCTTTAATTCAGCATAAGTTGTTATGGCGAAATCAGCACTGTTCACGGTGCGTAATAATGAGTCCTGCCCAAAGTGCGGGGCTGAACTGGTTATTCGATCCGGGAAACACGGTCCGTTTCTTGGATGCTCACAGTATCCGGCGTGTGACTACGTCCGTCCTCTGAAATCTTCAGCGGATGGACATATTGTCAAAGTTCTGGAGGGGCAGGTTTGCCCTGCATGTGGCGCAAATCTGGTATTACGCCAGGGACGCTTTGGTATGTTTATTGGTTGCAGTAACTACCCTGAATGCGAACATACCGAACTTATCGATAAACCGGACGAAACAGCAATTACATGCCCCCAATGCCGGACGGGCCATCTGGTCCAGCGCCGCTCCCGTTATGGCAAAACGTTTCACTCCTGTGATCGCTACCCGGAGTGTCAATTTGCCATTAACTTCAAACCCATAGCTGGAGAATGCCCTGAGTGTCATTATCCGCTACTCATCGAAAAGAAAACCGCGCAGGGTGTTAAACACTTTTGTGCCAGTAAACAATGTGGAAAGCCGGTTTCGGCGGAATAATAACGTGAATAATAACCTGCAAGGAGACGCTATCGCAGCAGCGATAGATGTCCTCAATGAAGAACGTGTCATCGCCTATCCAACGGAAGCCGTTTTCGGTGTCGGGTGCGATCCTGATAGCGAAACAGCAGTGATGCGACTGTTGGAGTTAAAACAGCGTCCGGTTGATAAGGGGCTGATTCTAATCGCCGCAAATTACGAGCAGCTTAAACCCTATATTGATGACACCATGCTGACTGACGCGCAGCGTGAAACTATATTTTCTCGCTGGCCAGGTCCTGTCACCTTTGTTTTTCCCGCGCCTGCGACAACACCGCGCTGGTTGACGGGCCGCTTTGATTCGCTTGCTGTACGAGTCACCGACCATCCGTTGGTGGTTGCTTTGTGCCAGGCTTATGGTAAACCGCTGGTTTCTACCAGTGCCAACTTGAGTGGATTGCCACCTTGTCGAACAGTAGACGAAGTTCGCGCACAATTTGGCGCGGCGTTCCCGGTTGTGCCTGGTGAAACGGGGGGGCGTTTAAATCCTTCAGAAATCCGCGATGCCCTGACGGGTGAACTGTTTCGACAGGGGTAACATAATGGAAAACTATGCTGTTTTTGGTAATCCAATAGCCCACAGCAAATCGCCATTCATTCATCAGCAATTTGCTCAGCAACTGAATATTGAACATCCCTATGGGCGCGTGTTGGCACCCATCAATGATTTCATCAACACACTGAACGCTTTCTTTAGTGCTGGTGGTAAAGGTGCGAATGTGACGGTACCTTTTAAAGAAGAGGCTTTTGCCAGAGCGGATGAGCTTACTGAACGGGCAGCGTTGGCTGGTGCTGTTAATACCCTCAAGCGGTTAGAAGATGGACGCCTGCTGGGTGACAATACCGATGGTATAGGTTTGTTAAGCGATCTGGAACGTCTGTCTTTTATCCGTCCTGGTTTACGTATTCTGCTCATTGGCGCTGGTGGAGCATCTCGCGGCGTACTACTGCCACTCCTTTCCCTGGACTGTGCGGTGACAATCACTAATCGGACGGTATCCCGCGCGGAAGAGTTGGCTAAATTGTTTGCGCACACTGGCAGTATTCAGGCGTTGGGTATGGACGAACTGGAGGGGCATGAGTTCGATCTCATTATTAATGCAACATCCAGTGGCATCAGTGGTGATATTCCCGCGATCCCGGCATCGCTCATTCATTCAGGCATGTGTTGCTATGACATGTTCTATCAGAAAGGAAAAACACCTTTTCTGGCATGGTGTGAGCTGCGAGGTTCAAAGCGTAATGCGGATGGATTGGGGATGCTGGTGGCACAGGCGGCTCATGCCTTTCTTCTCTGGCACGGTGTTCTGCCTGACATAGAACCAGTTATAAAGCAATTGCAGGAGGAGTTGTCCGCGTGAATCAGGCCATCCAGTTTCCGGACAGGGAAGAGTGGAACGAGAGTAAAAAATGCGTTTGTTTTCCCGCTCTTGTAAATGGTATGCAGCTCACTTGCGCTATTACTGGAGAGAGTCTGGCGAACCGCTTTGCAGGAGATACGCCAGAACAGTGGTTAGCGAGTTTTCGTCAGCATCGCTGGGACCTGGAAGAAGAAGCGGAAAACTTAATTCAGGAACAAAGTGAAGATGATCAAGGTTGGGTCTGGTTACCTTGATCCAGATATTCGTCCTTCCATTTCACGTAGTTATTCGCGGAATAGCGTAACCCGGCCTTCTCTTCATCACTTAACGGGCGGATCTGTTTGACGGGGCTACCGAGATACAGATATCCGCTCTCCAGCCGTTTATTTTGTGGGACCAGGCTACCCGCACCAATCATCACATCATCTTCTACTATTGCACCATCAAGTAAAATTGATGCCATCCCAACCAAAACTCGATTGCCAATGGTGCAGCCGTGGAGCATCACCTTGTGACCAACAGTGACATCTTCGCCAATGGTTAATGGGTTGCCATCTGGGTTGTACGAGGATTTATGAGTGACATGCAACATACTGCCATCCTGGATATTGGTGCGTGCTCCGATCTGTACATAATGTACATCTCCACGAATCACAACGAGCGGCCAGATCCCCACATCATCAGCCAGACGAACGTCACCAATCACGACGCTGCTATCGTCGATCATTACGCGCTGACCGATTTGTGGAAAAAGATCGCGGTATGGGCGTAAAACATCAGACATAATTACCTCAACAATAAATGATTTACTAATGACTTTGGGTGCATTATTGGCCTTGTGCAAGTCTTTTAGCATGCAAAAAAGCACCGTTTTGTGTGCGAATGCAGCAAAAAGGGTGAAAAAGCAACAAACAGAAAAAAAGATCAAAAAAGTACTTGTGCAAAAAATTGGGATCCCTATAATGCGCCTCCGTTGAGACGACAACGTGAAACACTTCACAAGATGGTCGTAACAACAAAGAGAAAAAATCCTGAAATTCAGGGTTGACTCTGAAAGAGGAAAGCGTAATATACGCCACCTCGCGACAGTGAGCTGAAAGCCGCGTCGCAACTGCTCTTTAACAATTTATCAGACAATCTGTGTGGGCACTCGAAGATACGGATTCTTAACGTCGCAAGATGAAAAATGAATACCAAGTCTCAAGAGTGAACACGTAATTCATTACGGAGTTTAATTCTTTGAGCATCAAACTTTTAAATTGAAGAGTTTGATCATGGCTCAGATTGAACGCTGGCGGCAGGCCTAACACATGCAAGTCGAACGGTAACAGAAAGCAGCTTGCTGCTTTGCTGACGAGTGGCGGACGGGTGAGTAATGTCTGGGAAACTGCCTGATGGAGGGGGATAACTACTGGAAACGGTAGCTAATACCGCATAATGTCGCAAGACCAAAGAGGGGGACCTTCGGGCCTCTTGCCATCGGATGTGCCCAGATGGGATTAGCTAGTAGGTGGGGTAACGGCTCACCTAGGCGACGATCCCTAGCTGGT
>NZ_JBJQJP010000037.1:0-28008 GCF_046487365.1 Escherichia sp. WS1451 | reverse complement strand
AGTGAAGTAGTGATTCACGACTTCAAGGCGCTTTTCAAAAGGGTATTTTGGCTTTGACATATCAGGGGCTATTCCATTTCATCGTCCAACAAAATGGGTGCAGTACAGGTTGATGGTAAAATATCACTCGGGGCTTTTCTCTATCTGCCGTTCAGCTAATGCCTGAGACAGACAGCCTCAAGCACCCGCCGCTATTATATCGCTCTCTTTAACCCATTCTGTTTTATCGATTCTAATCCTGAAGACGCCTCGCATTTTTGCGTAATCAATCTTTAGTACATTGTTTATTTTAACTCTTATGTGCGTTTTCATTTACAAAAGTTGAGATTATGAACAAGAGGTTTAAGTTATGCCTGAATGGTGAGTTATTACTGGAGAAAGTAATAGAAGATACAAAATATTCTTGTACAGAATTGAATTTTCTTTTTGTGAGGAAAAATGTTTATAAATCAATGAGTGATATTTAAAATCGACACACTTTTTGAAACACGATACCTCCACACCCGGGGGTAAAAGTAATCTGCGATCTCCATCACGCTTTGCCATTCACCTTTAAATATACTTTCTGAGTCGTTCTTAATCAAAATGAATTATCTGATGTATTGATTTCTATGGAACCATAAAAAAAATGAATGGAGAGCATATTATATGTCTGCCAAAAGACGGCTTCTTATTGCGTGTGCCCTGACAACGATTTTCTATCACCTTCCTGCATATTCTTCATTAGAATATAAAGGTTCCTTTGGCTCAATAAATGCAGGTTATGCTGACTGGAATAGTGGCTTCGTTAACACTCATCGTGGTGAAGTATGGAAAGTGACTGCAGACTTTGGTGTGAATTTTAAAGAAGCCGAGTTTTACTCATTTTATGAAAGCAATGTGCTTAACCATGCCGTAGCGGGGCGTAATCATACCGTTTCTGCTATGACACATGTCAGACTCTTTGACTCCAATATGACTTTCTTTGGCAAGATCTATGGTCAATGGGATAACTCATGGGGTGACGATCTTGATATGTTTTATGGTTTGGGCTACCTCGGCTGGAATGGTTCATGGGGGTTTTTTAAACCGTATATTGGATTACATAATCAATCTGGAGACTACGTCTCAGCCAAATATGGACAAACAAATGGCTGGAATGGTTATGTTGTTGGCTGGACAGCAGTATTACCTTTTACGTTATTTGACGAAAAATTTGTTTTATCTAACTGGAATGAAATAGAACTGGACAGAAATGATGCCTATGCGGAACAACAATTTGGTCGGAATGGGCTAAATGGCGGTTTAACAGTGGCCTGGAAGTTCTATCCTCGCTGGAAAGCCAGTGTGACGTGGCGTTATTTCGATAATAAGTTGGGCTACGATGGTTTTGGCGATCAAATGATTTATATGCTTGGTTATGATTTCTAATTTTCATCAGGGAATAATTATGCAGAAAACATTAATGGCCAGTTTGATCGGCCTTGCAGTTTGCACAGGGAATGCTTTTAATCCAGCCGTAGCCGCCGAAACTAAACAACCCAATTTAGTCATCATTATGGCGGATGATTTAGGCTATGGTGATTTGGCAACATATGGACATCAGATCGTTAAAACGCCCAATATAGACAGGCTTGCCCAGGAAGGCGTCAAATTTACCGACTATTATGCACCTGCCCCCTTAAGTTCTCCTTCACGGGCGGGACTATTAACAGGGCGGATGCCATTTCGTACCGGCATACGCTCATGGATCCCAACGGGAAAAGATGTGGCATTAGGGCGTAATGAACTCACGATTGCTAATCTACTCAAAGCGCAAGGGTACGACACGGCCATGATGGGTAAGCTGCATCTGAATGCAGGCGGCGATCGCACCGATCAGCCGCAGGCAAAAGATATGGGCTTTGATTACTCACTGGTTAATACGGCGGGTTTTGTTACCGACGCTACTCTGGATAATGCGAAGGAGCGTCCCCGTTTTGGCATGGTCTATCCAACGGGCTGGTTGCGTAACGGGCAACCCACACCACGTTCCGATAAAATGAGTGGTGAGTATGTCAGTTCGGAAGTCGTCAACTGGTTGGATAACAAAAAGGACAGTAAGCCTTTCTTCCTTTATGTCGCTTTTACCGAAGTGCACAGTCCCCTGGCTTCGCCCAAAAAATACCTCGACATGTACTCACAATATATGAGCGATTATCAGAAGCAGCATCCTGATTTATTTTATGGCGACTGGGCGGATAAACCCTGGCGTGGTACAGGAGAATATTATGCCAACATCAGTTATCTGGATGCTCAGGTTGGAAAAGTACTGGATAAAATCAAAGCGATGGGTGAAGAAGATAACACCATCGTTATTTTTACCAGTGATAACGGACCAGTAACGCGTGAAGCGCGCAAAGTTTATGAACTGAATTTGGCAGGGGAAACTGATGGATTACGTGGTCGCAAGGATAATCTCTGGGAAGGTGGCATCCGTGTTCCGGCGATTATTAAATACGGAAAGCATCTTCCAAAGGGAATGGTTTCAGATACGCCTGTTTATGGTCTGGACTGGATGCCTACGCTGGCGAAAATGATGAACTTCAAATTACCGACGGACCGGACTTTTGATGGCGAATCGTTGGTTCCTGTCCTTGAGAACAAAGCGCTAAAACGTGAAAAGCCATTAATCTTCGGAATTGACATGCCATTCCAGGATGATCCAACCGACGAATGGGCGATACGTGATGGTGACTGGAAAATGATCATCGATCGTAACAATAAGCCAAAGTACCTATACAACCTCAAAACCGATCGTTTTGAGACCATTAATCAGATAGGTAAAAATCCAGACATTGAAAAACAAATGTATGGTAAGTTCTTAAAGTATAAAGCCGATATTGATAATGATTCATTAATGAAAGCCAGAGGTGATAAACCGGAAGCGGTAACCTGGGGCTAATCTGATAACCATAATAAATGTAATGTATGCCTTTCAGGGCCATGCCCGCCTGATTCAATGTTACACATTGAATCAGGTTCTTTTCTTTGACATATGACGATAATATCCGGGTATTCGCAGGGAGTGAATATGTTTACCAACGTAAATGTTGATTGTTGCAAAACACCAGGATGCAAAAACCTGGGGTTGTTGAATAGCCAGGATTATATTGCACAAGGCAAAAATATTTTATGTCGGGAATGCGGTTACTTGTTTCCTGTGATATCTGAACGATCTCTTAATATTTATCGTAATCGTGTTAATCATTCATGGAGAGGGTTGGTTCCACAATGTTCAGCTTGCGGAAGCACATCTCTGAAAAAGTATGGCTATTCAGCTCAGGGGCAGAGGAGAATGTATTGTCATCATTGTTCCAGAACTTTTATCACTCTGGATCATGTAAATACAACGCCGCGAAGAACACATTTAGCATTGATGATTGATCAAGGCGCTTCACTTGCAGATATCCGTAAATTATTACTTCTTAATAGCACAGGGCTTAACCGTGAATTGATGAAACTATCCCGGGAAGTAAACTATAAAGAAAGTTACCAATACTCTTCTGCTTCTGATATTTCTCTATCTACCCGCGCTTTTCGCGTAAAGTTTAACGGTAGTAATAACTATCTTTATAGCCTTGTTACCGCAGAAGAACAAAGCGGTAGAGTCGTCGCTATTTCAACAAATTATTCTCCATCAGCGGTAGAGTCGCATTATCAATATGCATCAAGTTATGAAGAGCGTTTGTCTCCAGGTACACTGGCGCATCACGTACAACGCAAGGAGTTACTTACTATGCGACGTGATACTTTATTTGATATTGATTATGGTCGGGCGATATTACATCAAAACGATCCGGGGATGCTGGTGAAACCTGTTCTTCCGGCGTATCGCCATTTTGAACTGGTTAGAGTACTGACTGAAGCATATTCTATAAATATTCAACACTACCTTGATCACGAGTGCTTTATATTAGGCGGTTGTCTAATGGCTAATTTACAGCATATTCATCAAGGCCGGTGCCATATTTCATTTGTGAAAGAACGCGGCGAGAAAACGACTCATTATGATACGCCGCCGCGGTTGTTTTTGAGTGGTGGCGTGAGAAATAATGTTTGGCGTGCATTTTCCGCCCGTGATTATTCAATGGCTGTTTGTAACCTTACAGGAAACAAGAAAGCAAATGAAATGCGGTATTCGACGTTAGCAAGCGCGACTCGTTTTATCAACTTCCTGGAGTCTCATCCCTTTCTATCCTCATTAAACCGAATGTCGCCTGCCAATGTTGTCTCCACATTAGATATTTTCAAGCATCTCTGGAATAAACAGCTATAGCACAGTGCGATTTTATTATTACTTTTCCTAATTAATCCCTCAGAAATCCTCACCTTAAGCTATGATTATCAGGGCTTAGGGTCACTCGTGAGCGCTTACAGCCGTCAAAAACTCATCTCATCGCTGATGGCACAAATCCTTCAATGGTTCGTAAAAAACGAATTATTCCTACACTATAATCTGATTTTAACGATGATTCGTGCGGGGTAAAATAGTAAAAACGATCTATTCACCTGAAAGAGAAATAAAAAGTGAAACATCTGCATCGATTCTTTAGCAGTGATGCCTCGGGAGGCATTATTCTTATCATTGCCGCTATCCTGGCGATGATTATGGCCAATAGCGGCGCAACCAGTGGATGGTATCACGACTTTTTGGAGACGCCGGTTCAGCTCCGGGTTGGTTCACTCGAAATCAACAAAAACATGCTGTTATGGATAAATGACGCGCTGATGGCGGTATTTTTCCTGTTAGTCGGTCTGGAAGTTAAACGTGAACTGATGCAAGGATCGCTAGCCAGCTTACGCCAGGCCGCATTTCCAGTTATCGCCGCTATTGGTGGGATGATTGTGCCGGCATTGCTCTATCTGGCCTTTAACTATGCCGATCCGATTACCCGCGAAGGGTGGGCGATCCCGGCGGCTACTGACATTGCCTTTGCACTTGGTGTGCTGGCGCTGTTGGGAAGTCGTGTTCCGTTAGCGCTGAAGATCTTTTTGATGGCTCTGGCTATTATCGACGATCTTGGGGCCATCATTATCATCGCATTGTTCTACACTAATGACTTATCGATGGCGTCTCTCGGCGTTGCGGCAGTAGCGATTGCCGTACTCGCGGTACTGAATATCTGTGGTGTTCGTCGCACGGGCGTTTATATTCTGGTTGGCGTGGTACTGTGGACAGCGGTGTTGAAATCAGGTGTCCATGCAACGCTGGCTGGCGTCATTGTCGGCTTCTTTATTCCGTTAAAAGAGAAGCATGGGCGCTCTCCGGCTAAACGTCTGGAGCATGTTTTGCATCCGTGGGTGGCATATCTGATTTTGCCGTTGTTTGCGTTTGCCAATGCGGGGGTATCTCTGCAAGGCGTCACGCTGGATGGCCTGACCTCCATTCTGCCATTAGGGATCATCGCCGGTTTGCTGATTGGCAAGCCACTGGGGATTAGTCTGTTCTGCTGGTTGGCGCTGCGTTTGAAACTGGCGCATCTGCCTGAGGGAACGACTTATCAGCAAATTATGGCGGTGGGGATCCTATGCGGTATCGGTTTTACTATGTCTATCTTTATTGCCAGCCTTGCCTTTGGTAGCGTAGATCCAGAACTGATTAACTGGGCGAAACTCGGTATCCTGGTCGGTTCTATCTCTTCGGCGGTAATTGGATACAGCTGGTTACGCGTTCGTTTGCGTCCATCAGTTTGACAGGACGGTTTACCGGGGAGCCATAAACGGCTCCCTTTTCATTGTTATCAGGGAGAGAAATGAGCATGTCTCATATCAATTACAACCACTTGTATTACTTCTGGCATGTCTATAAAGAAGGTTCCGTGGTTGGCGCAGCGGAGGCGCTTTATTTAACACCACAAACCATTACCGGACAGATTCGGGCGCTGGAAGAGCGCCTGCAAGGCAAATTATTTAAGCGCAAGGGACGTGGTCTCGAACCCAGCGAGCTGGGAGAGCTGGTCTATCGCTATGCCGATAAAATGTTCACCTTAAGCCAGGAAATGCTGGATATCGTGAACTATCGCAAAGAATCCAATTTATTGTTTGACGTTGGCGTGGCTGATGCACTTTCTAAACGCCTGGTCAGTAGCGTACTTAACGCCGCAGTGGTAGAAGGCGAGCCGATTCATCTTCGCTGCTTCGAATCCACCCACGAAATGCTGCTGGAGCAATTAAGCCAGCATAAACTGGATATGATCATTT
Source organism: Escherichia sp. WS1451 (assembly GCF_046487365.1). Classification (NCBI taxonomy): domain Bacteria; kingdom Pseudomonadati; phylum Pseudomonadota; class Gammaproteobacteria; order Enterobacterales; family Enterobacteriaceae; genus Escherichia; species Escherichia sp. WS1451. The sequence goes on along the minus strand of NZ_JBJQJP010000037.1, from coordinate 21,786 downwards.
CCGACTGTCCGATAGATTCTACGCAGCAGGAAGGCCTGTTCTCCGTGAGAATTGGCGAATGTGGCGTGAGTTTCTGGTGCACAAATCCGCCGCCGGAAAAACCGTTCCCGGCTTGTCTGGAAGAACGGCGGCTACTCATTCCCGGGCGTCGCTCCATGTTAGGGCGCAAATTGCTTAACTGGTTTAACTCCCAGGGATTAAACGTAGAAATCCTCGGCGAGTTTGATGATGCCGCGTTGATGAAAGCTTTTGGTGCGATGCACAATGCAATCTTCGTTGCCCCAACGCTTTATGCATATGACTTTTATGCCGATAAAACTGTCGTAGAAATTGGTCGCGTCGAAAATGTGATGGAAGAGTACCATGCTATTTTTGCTGAGCGGATGATTCAGCACCCGGCGGTACAGCGAATCTGCAATACGGATTATTCTGCGCTTTTTAGCCCAGCGGCACGTTAATCGGTAGCTCCCCCAAAGTTAAGGTGGGGGAGATAGATTAGTTGTACATTACCACGATTTTGACTCGGCTCATTATTTGCCCGCTTGAGACATTATTTCCATATGTACGCGGGCGAATAAATAGAGGAATCTGATTACTTCCTTCATGGGGATGCTGAAAAGAGTAGTAATTGCTTTTACCATACTGCATTTCATTCGTACCATCATTGGAGAGTTGAAAGCCTATTTGACCCGCACCGTCCTCACTGTTTTCTAACTCATTTTTTAATATGCTGGTTCCTGAATCCTGTATCGTCACTGGCTCAAAGTAATATTCAACATCACTGGGTTCAAAAACTAATTCACCTTGCTCACCCTGGATACAGTCAAATCTTATATGATGAAACTGATAATTTTCATTATTGATACGAGACAGTACAAATCGTCCAGTGTCGATAGATTGATCTTCAAAACCACAGGTCATTAAATTTACCTGTAAAATAGTATTTAAATTAAAATTAAAGCGGACGCTATTACAATTAGTATTATTCCCTGTACATGAACTCACTTCAATTTCGAACAACAAAGGAAAAGGCGTTCCTGGAAAAATGTCTGCGGTGTTAGAACTATCTGATACAGATGCGATAGAATATGGAATGGTGAAATTTATCGCAGATAGCATTTCTTCTAAATTATAAGATGCCTTCCCTGGAAGCTCTATTTTTTTACCGTCAGATTCAAAGGGGAAATTAATAATATAATGACGACTTCCGACTTTAAACCTTAAAGCGTTCTGTGTTAAGAAATGAACTTTAATGGCGTTGGTCGTCTCTTGCAAGTCTGCACACTCAATGATATTCCCGGTGTTTTCAATTTTTTCGGCGGTGAGATTACCTTTCATACTCAGTGGCTTGAGTATATATGTTCCACGTTGTTCACCGACATTGGTCACTGCACAGGGAGCACTTTGCACAATAAAAGAATATAGACTCAAGGTGATTAATAAAAGCCACTTCATAGTAAACTCCTTTTACTGGCATATATATGTTTTGTTTTCATCGATAACGTGTTGAAAAGTAATAGTACAGAATAAGTTCTGTTCATCATTGAGAGCAACTTTTATGCCAGTGGGAATTTCATCTACGCGAATAAAAAGGCGACTACCCTGGCCAACGACTCCAATATTGTTTTCCTGGAGATCCAGTACGTCATAGCCAAAGGTTAATGGCGAACCATCGGGACGCAGTGCCTGTATATACCAGGGCTTACGTTGGTCAGTTGTAAACTGCACATAAGAAACTGCTCCACGGTAAGGCGCAATAATTTGACGATTGCCCTGCAATTCTGTTTCACTTTCACTGTTTGCTATATCAAGTACCAGATGGTTTTCACGATGAGGTATCATCAGGTCGTAAACAACCTGGCCTTTGCTGTTTGTTCGGTTGTATTTTTGTCCATTAATATGCGCGCCTTCTAACCCAGGCGCATCCAGAATTGCAAATGTATCGGATAACTGGTTAGTTATATTAATACCACCGGGCCAGACAACTAATCCACTACTAATACTTCCACCACGTTGCCAGGCGTTTTTAGAATGGCTATAGCTGCCATCTATTGTGGCGATGGGAGTTCTCCAGCTTAAATTCGTACCAAGCGAGGTATCATTATTTTGTTGTTGCTGATTAACATATATACCATAATTTAACTGATCATGTTCACCGGCTATGCCAGTAATTCCAGTATTGTTGGAGGAATAGCCATCTTTGGAAAATGAGGTCGAATTCGATAAGTTAATTTGGTGACGTGTTTTGGCAATATCATCCCCCCAGTAGAAAGGAATGGAGATAAACAGATTAAAACGCTTCTCTTCTTTGTCGTTTTCATCATAGGATTGGCTGGCAGAGAAAGTATAACTGATGCGTTGCCAGCTATTGGAATAACTGAATTGGTAATCTTTAGCATTTCCACTTCGCCCCCAGTAATTCCGCCAAAGCGCACTTAATGATACATTTCCCAGATTATTGGATAAAGGTTGCATGATATTGGCAGAAAGGCTATTTTTTCTGCCAATATCATAAAAATCGTCATAGTCACTCTGATGATTTTTTTTATCATTTTCGTAAAGATGGTCGCTGAATGTCCTGTAATCCTGCGAAGCATAACGCCAGGCGGCCACGCTAAAGTGAGTAGCCGTTTGCAATAGATATTTATTATAGGCGACCTGATAGCTCATACCTTCGTGTCTGGTATCATTATTTAACTTACTACTCGATCGGGTAGCATCAAAAGAGATTGCTCCCAGCGGTGTATTCCAACCATTTCCCAGAGTTATAGCATTATATTTATCGGATAAAATCGTACCGCCATAAAGTGTCAAAAGATTGTTGAGGCCATATATATAATTTGCCTCGAGAAAGTCCTCCTGATTCTTGACACCATATATCTGACTGCGTCCGGCGATAAAATCGAAATTTGAAACACCAGGTTGCAGCATATTGGGCACGGAAGAGTAGGGAACCAAAAAGGAACGAACACTACCATCTGCTTCCTTAATGCTGACATCGAGATCAGAGCCGCTGCCCGAAAGTTGCAAATCTGCGATAGTAAATGGTCCTGGGGGAACCTCTTTTTGGTAAATGGTATAGCCATTTTGCGAAACCGTTATCAAGGCGTTACTTTGCGCAACACCTTGTACTAAAGGTGTAAAGCTTTGCATAGAATCAGGTAGCATTTGCATATCGCGAAATAAGCGTATTCCGCTAAATCGCAGAGAGTCGAATATGAGTGAGGATGTGTAATTTTCTCCTATCTGAACTGTGCTTAATATTTGCGACCAGCCACGTTCCAGGTAAAGAGTATTACTTTGCCATTTGCCTTTCATATCATCAGGTTTGCTATAACTGGCATCAGAGTGTAACTGCCAACTAAATAAATTTAATCCGCTGTTAAACCGGCCATAACTGGCTGTATTACTGTTATTATTGCTGTCATAAGAGCGATACTGACTTAAATTATAGGAGGTATAAAAAACATCAATGCCGCGATCCCAACTTTCTGGGGGAACGTAGCCTCTTTCAAGTTCATTGATATACGCCTGTGGTACTGTTAAATTTAGTCGGTGTTCACTGATATCCCACTGATATTGTCCACCATGAACCGCTTCATCCAGTAAAATACAATTATCTTCTGTATTGAGGTTATCGGTCTTTACCCCCAGTGTGGTTAGCAGCACCTTAGGCAGACATGGTTTGGCTGGTGACTCTGGGATCGTGATATCTTTTTTCCCACGCCACTGGTGATTTACATAAAAATCAAGTTCGTAGTTTCCTGGAAGCGGTTGTTTATTATCGAAACGATATTCGGAAACTTTTTCTCCTCTCATGCCGCCAATCATGAAGTGCGTATCAAAAGTTTCTTCAGCATAACCCGGAAAAGAATACAAAAAAATAATAGCAGCGACCCATCGTGTCGTCCTTAACATGACTTTTTCCTGTTATCTTGCGGCGATGTTACTATGGATGTTATTCCCGTAATCATCAACTACCGTTAGTTCATATTCTGATGCGTGGTTATTTTTTAATGTAATGTCGTTGTTCGAAAATGGAGGTAGTAAGATACTTTCATTATTAACTTTCACGTTTTGTGCTTTGATAGTTGTAATCGTTATCCAGTTGGCTGTTTCGTTGTTTATTGAGATGGCGTTGTTTTTCTTTTTGATATTTAATTGAGAAAAGCTTTTTTTATCTACTGGAGCGATTCCGCTTGGACGCCAAAGTAACTTTATACGGTTTTGCAATGCAAGCTTAATTTTGTTTTTTCCTGCATTTTGTGGGTTGTTTGGAGGGATATCCAGAACATTTAGATAAAATAAACTTTCTTTATTGTGAGGCAAATTGTTTGGCATTTTTCTTATTTTAAGTTGTTGGCCAGAACCACCTGCTACACGACTTACTGGCGGTGTGAGAATAAATGGGACCTGAATTTTTTCTGGCGCGATAGTGGTGTTCCCATCATCGATCCATGCCTGAATCAAAGAGGCATTTTTACTTTGATTCATTAACTGTACGAGAACTTCTCTGCTTTTTTCAGGATAAATAATGCGCGTACCATAGATGACCACACCGGCATGAACAGGTAAAATAAAAAATGACATCAGTAATGCTGTTATTATTCTCACGTAATCACTCCGTAAATAATACCGGTAGCAGAGCTACCGGCAAAAAACGTTAATCTGCACTGATTTTAATCGTTACGGTTGACTCTACGGAGCCTTTTGTAACAGGATTGCCACTTGTGCGGGCATATTGTGCACTTAAATTAAGAAAATATTGACCAGAGCCATTATCTTTCAGCGGTGTTTTTAACCCCGGTCTCATTCTGGTCAAAGTTCCATCATCGAGGAAAATGGCAAAGCCAATGTTCTCAGCAGTTCCTTTATTCAGCGTAAAGTTATTAGCATCAAACTCTGATGCTAGCACTTCGATACTGGGGGCTGTATTGCCGTCACACTGAATTTCTAAGTCATGAGAGGTTGAACCGGTTTTTAAAGTGTAGATTTCATTATTGATAAGTTGATTCATTGCACTGGTTACAACATCTTCGACAACGATATCTGTTGTCGAATCACCATTAACAAAGTAACACGTTGTATCAACAACTTCTCCTCTAATGGTTAGTGTTCCTTGATCGACATCCTTGGCGAAGGTTGTTGCGCTAAACATCAACGTTGTCGCAACGAAGGGAATAATATACTTTTTCATAAATCATCCTTAATTAACTGGTATGGAAGGTCACTCGTTTTCAAACCCGATTATGTGATCAGGTTGTTATTATTTAGATTAATGTTTAAATTTTTTAATTTCTTGATGTGAAGTTGATGAAACTTTGAAAATTTAATATTCTTAATTGTTCCCTTCTTTATAAGAAGAGCAAGGTGCCATCATTAGAGTGACAGAGTGGGATGTTTAAGATCATGCTTCAGATTATTTTTTGTTTCTCTGCAGTGAATTAATAATCATCACAGATAATTTCATTCTGAAATTACTTCTTTTGGGAGTGTTTTAATCTTGATGAACTATGTTTTTCATAAGGAGCATACACTCGTTGATGCTCTGAAGGTATTTTCTCATTTCTGAGGATGTTTTGTCGTAATCGAGCATAAAATTATTAAGTTCTTTATACACATCATTATTTAGCTTTACATTGTCGCGAACTAAAGTTTGTATCAATGGTATCAAAATTTCGAAACGGGACGGTTTGTCATCAATACTTGCCAGGGTTTTGAATACTCCGGTGTATCGGTAACCTAAGTGCTTATTGACAAGTTGAGTGGTCCATCGACCAGGCATAATATCTTCACAGCGCAAATTTTTTATTCTGGTATTAGTGAATGATGCTCCAAATATGTTGCTTTTTTTAATGAAGAGTTTATTAATTTCTCCATTTGAAAAGATGGTATTTGATAAGTCGCTTTCAAAACATGATATATTGGATAATATACAGCCAAAATAATACCCATATGAAAGGTTGCTCTTTTCTATTGTTATATTTGATAGCGACATTTTATGTATATTGATATTAGGGGCAGTCAAATACTGGATCTTTTGATCGTTAAGTTCATACATCTCCAGTGATTTATTATAGGGTAATAAAAGTATAAATTCCTTTACATTATCTCCGCAGTAAGAAAAGACAACTTCGAATTTATTGGTCATCGTGTTTTCAGCTGAGCAGTAAGCTGATTTTTCTATTAATCGACTGGATATGCTTTTAAATAAAGCTGATTTTTCACATAGTTGTGAATATGCCGCATTGCTAGTTTTAAAATTCTGCCATATTATTCCCTGGTTATCATCTATCGATGAGGAGGGGATTTTATTACATTGCTCATTGTATAGCTCAGGGAAAATATTTTCTTTGATTAGCTTTTTGATTTCCTGGTTAAGGTGACTTTTTTTCTTGTCTATTTCACTGTATTTTGCATTTTGTGACGTCTCCTGATGATAAAAAAATGACTGGAGATTTTTGCAGGCCTCATAAAATATCTCAGGAATATATAGCTGTGGATATATTTCCTGGTTGAAGTTTGCCTTTAAAAACTTAATGAATTTTTCATAGCATTCTTGATATATTTTAATTTCTTCAGAAAGACATTCGCTTGTTATGTCATCAAAAACATCCAATCTAAGTAATGTAATGCCTTTGTGTTTAAAAAAAGATAATTGAACTGTATGTTCTATGAGTTTACATCTATAAAAATGTGCATCTCTTAGATGAGTGTATTGAAAAAAATGATGAAGGACTGGAGATGGTTTAGGCAAATGCTGGCTTCTGAAAAAGTCATCAAACAAAATTAAGAACTCTGTTTTATACTCGCAAAACACTTTTACTAACTCATTTTGTCTTGTTTTATTTATTATTACATCATCTGCTATATTTGATTTATAAAGACAATGTGGCGAAGTTGAGATACCATCTGTCATTATCAGTCCTTGAAGTTGATGAATTTTTATTAATTTAATTTATGAGTGAATGTGAGGACTATCAAAAATCGCTCATTAATTTTAAGAAGTACAATATAAATAGGTAGATAACCTGTGTTGATTGCTGTTAATAATTTACAAGGTCTAATAAGGAGATATTTATGAATGGTTAAAGTGTATAGGAATTTAATTCAAAAATAGAGTGGTCTTAAGTTTAATACCTCAATGTGTATCACAATCTCCACATTCTGTGTAGGGGGAGTCTGAAGATTGAGTAGATATTCTTATTCAGAATGTATCAACCGATGATTCTACGATTCTTAAGCCACGAAGAGTTCAGAGAGTGTAACTGCATGTCTGCAAGAACCAGCATCTTTTAACTATCTGGCAACCGGCAGTGTGTTTTCTCACACATCACAAAGCAGCAGGCATAAAAAAACCCGCTTGCGCGGGCTTTTTCACAAAGCTTCAGCAAATTGGCAATTAAGCCAGTTTGTTGATCTGTGCAGTCAGGTTAGCCTTATGACGTGCAGCTTTGTTTTTGTGGATCAGACCTTTAGCAGCCTGACGGTCCACGATTGGTTGCATTTCGTTAAATGCTTTCTGTGCAGCAGCTTTGTCGCCAGCTTCGATAGCTGCGTATACTTTCTTGATGAAAGTACGCATCATAGAGCGACGGCTTGCGTTGTGCTTACGAGCCTTTTCAGACTGAATGGCGCGCTTCTTAGCTGATTTGATATTAGCCAAGGTCCAACTCCCAAATGTGTTCTATATGGACAATTCAAAGGCCGAGGAATATGCCCTTTTAGCCTTCTTTTGTCAATGGATTTGTGCAAATAAGCGCCGTTAATGTGCCGGCACTCGTTACGTAGTGATGGCGCAGGATTCTACCAGCTTGCGGGGTGTGAATACAGCTTTTCCGCGATAAAAATTGCAGCAGGCGGTCAGTTTCTTCCCGTGATTTGCGCCATGGCAATGAAAAGCCACTTCTTTCTGATTTCGGTACTCAATCGCCGGTTAACCTTGACCGCTGTACAAGGTATACTCGGACGATTTTCACTGTTTTGAGCCAGACATGAAGCTGATACGCGGCATACATAATCTCAGCCAGGCCCCGCAAGAAGGGTGTGTGCTGACTATTGGTAATTTCGACGGCGTGCATCGCGGTCATCGCGCGCTGTTACAGGGCTTGCAGGAAGAAGGGCGCAAGCGCAACTTACCGGTGATGGTGATGCTTTTTGAACCTCAACCACTGGAACTGTTTGCTACTGATAAAGCCCCGGCACGGCTGACCCGGTTGCGGGAAAAACTGCGTTACCTTGCAGAGTGTGGCGTTGATTACGTGCTGTGCGTGCGTTTTGACAGGCGTTTTGCGGCGTTAACCGCGCAAAACTTCATCAGTGATCTTCTGGTGAGGCACTTGCGGGTAAAATTTCTTGCCGTAGGTGACGATTTCCGCTTTGGCGCTGGTCGTGAAGGCGATTTCTTGTTATTACAGAAAGCTGGCATGGAATACGGCTTCGATATCACCAGTACGCAAACTTTTTGCGAAGGTGGCGTGCGTATCAGCAGCACCGCCGTGCGTCAGGCGCTGGCGGATGACAATCTGGCTCTGGCAGAAAGTTTACTGGGGCACCCGTTTGCCATCTCCGGGCGTGTAGTCCACGGTGATGAATTAGGGCGCACTATAGGTTTCCCGACGGCGAATGTACCGCTACGCCGTCAGGTTTCCCCGGTGAAAGGGGTTTATGCGGTAGAAGTGCTGGGTCTCGGTGAAAAGCCGTTACCCGGCGTGGCAAACATCGGAACACGCCCAACGGTTGCCGGTATTCGCCAGCAGCTGGAAGTGCATTTGTTAGATGTTGCAATGGACCTTTACGGTCGCCATATACAAGTAGTGCTGCGTAAAAAAATACGCAATGAGCAGCGATTTGCGTCGCTGGACGAACTGAAAGCGCAGATTGCGCGTGATGAATTAACCGCCCGCGAATTTTTTGGGCTAACAAAACCGGCTTAAGCCTGTTATGTAATCAAACCGAAACACGGAACCGAGAATCTGATGAGTGACTATAAATCAACCCTGAATTTGCCGGAAACAGGGTTCCCGATGCGTGGCGATCTCGCCAAGCGCGAACCGGGAATGCTGGCGCGTTGGACTGATGATGATCTGTACGGCATCATCCGTGCGGCTAAAAAAGGCAAAAAAACCTTCATTCTGCATGATGGCCCTCCTTATGCGAATGGCAGCATTCATATTGGTCACTCGGTTAACAAGATTCTGAAAGACATTATCGTGAAGTCCAAAGGGCTTTCCGGTTATGACTCGCCGTATGTGCCTGGCTGGGACTGTCATGGTCTGCCGATCGAGCTGAAAGTAGAGCAAGAATACGGTAAGCCGGGTGAGAAATTCACCGCTGCCGAGTTCCGCGCCAAGTGCCGCGAATACGCTGCGACCCAGGTTGACGGTCAACGCAAAGACTTTATCCGTCTGGGCGTGCTGGGTGACTGGTCGCACCCGTACCTGACCATGGACTTCAAAACTGAAGCCAATATCATCCGCGCGCTGGGCAAAATCATCGGCAACGGTCACCTGCACAAAGGCGCGAAGCCGGTACACTGGTGCGTTGACTGCCGTTCTGCGCTGGCGGAAGCGGAAGTTGAGTATTACGACAAAACTTCTCCGTCCATCGACGTCGCTTTCCAGGCGGTCGATCAGGATGCACTGAAAGCAAAATTTGCCGTAAGCAACGTTAACGGCCCAATCTCGCTGGTGATCTGGACCACTACGCCGTGGACTCTGCCTGCCAACCGCGCAATCTCTATTGCACCTGATTTCGACTATGCGCTGGTGCAGATCGACGGTCAGGCCGTGATTCTGGCGAAAGATCTGGTTGAAAGCGTAATGCAGCGTATCGGCGTGACCGATTACACCATTCTCGGCACGGTAAAAGGTGCGGAGCTTGAGCTGCTACGCTTTACCCATCCGTTTATGGACTTCGATGTTCCGACAATTCTCGGCGACCACGTTACGCTGGATGCCGGTACCGGTGCCGTTCACACCGCGCCTGGCCACGGCCCGGACGACTATGTGATCGGTCAGAAATACGGCCTGGAAACCGCTAACCCGGTTGGCCCGGACGGCACTTATCTGCCGGGTACTTACCCGACGCTGGATGGCGTGAACGTTTTCAAAGCGAACGACATCGTTGTTGCGCTGCTGCAGGAAAAAGGCGCGCTGTTGCACGTTGAGAAAATGCAGCACAGCTATCCGTGCTGCTGGCGTCACAAAACGCCGATCATCTTCCGTGCGACGCCGCAGTGGTTCGTCAGCATGGATCAGAAAGGTCTGCGTGCGCAGTCACTGAAAGAGATCAAAGGCGTGCAGTGGATCCCGGACTGGGGCCAGGCGCGTATCGAGTCGATGGTTGCTAACCGTCCTGACTGGTGTATCTCCCGTCAGCGCACCTGGGGCGTACCGATGTCACTGTTCGTGCATAAAGACACGGAAGAGCTGCATCCGCGTACCCTCGAACTGATGGAAGAAGTGGCTAAACGCGTGGAAGTTGACGGCATCCAGGCGTGGTGGGATCTCGATGCGAAAGAGATCCTCGGCGATGAAGCTGATCAGTACGTGAAAGTGCCGGATACTCTCGACGTATGGTTTGACTCCGGATCTACCCACTCTTCCGTTGTTGACGTGCGTCCGGAATTTGCCGGTCACGCTGCGGACATGTATCTGGAAGGTTCAGACCAGCACCGTGGCTGGTTCATGTCCTCTCTGATGATCTCTACCGCGATGAAGGGCAAAGCACCGTATCGTCAGGTACTGACCCACGGCTTTACCGTGGATGGTCAGGGCCGCAAGATGTCTAAATCCATCGGCAACACCGTTTCGCCGCAGGATGTGATGAACAAACTGGGCGCGGATATTCTGCGTCTGTGGGTGGCATCAACTGACTACACTGGTGAAATGGCCGTTTCTGACGAAATCCTGAAACGTGCTGCCGACAGCTATCGTCGTATCCGTAACACCGCGCGCTTCCTGCTGGCAAACCTGAACGGTTTTGATCCGGCAAAAGATATGGTGAAACCGGAAGAGATGGTGGTACTGGATCGCTGGGCCGTAGGTTGTGCGAAAGCGGCACAGGAAGACATCCTCAAGGCGTACGAAGCATACGATTTCCACGAAGTGGTACAGCGTCTGATGCGCTTCTGCTCCGTTGAGATGGGTTCATTCTACCTCGACATCATCAAAGACCGTCAGTATACCGCCAAAGCTGACAGTGTGGCGCGTCGTAGCTGCCAGACTGCGCTGTATCACATCGCAGAAGCGCTGGTGCGCTGGATGGCACCAATCCTCTCCTTCACCGCTGATGAAGTGTGGGGCTACCTGCCGGGCGAACGTGAAAAATACGTCTTCACCGGCGAGTGGTACGAAGGCCTGTTTGGTCTGGCAGACAGTGAAGCGATGAACGATGCGTTCTGGGACGAGCTGTTGAAAGTGCGTGGCGAAGTGAACAAAGTCATTGAGCAAGCGCGTGCCGACAAGAAAGTGGGCGGCTCGCTGGAAGCGGCAGTAACCTTGTATGCAGAACCGGAACTGGCGGCGAAACTGACCGCGCTGGGCGATGAATTACGATTTGTCCTGTTGACCTCCGGCGCTACCGTTGCAGACTATAACGATGCACCTGCTGATGCTCAGCAGAGCGAAGTACTCAAAGGGCTGAAAGTCGCGTTGAGTAAAGCCGAAGGTGAGAAGTGCCCACGCTGCTGGCACTACACCCAGGATGTCGGCAAGGTGGCGGAACACGCAGAAATCTGCGGCCGCTGTGTCAGCAACGTCGCCGGTGACGGTGAAAAACGTAAGTTTGCCTGATGAGTCAATCGATCTGTTCAACAGGGCTACGCTGGCTGTGGCTGGTGGTAGTCGTGCTGATTATCGATCTGGGCAGCAAATACCTGATCCTCCAGAACTTTGCTCTGGGGGATACGGTCCCGCTGTTCCCGTCGCTTAATCTGCATTATGCGCGTAACTATGGCGCGGCGTTTAGTTTCCTTGCCGATAGCGGCGGCTGGCAGCGTTGGTTCTTTGCCGGTATTGCGATTGGTATTAGCGTGATCCTGATGGTGATGATGTATCGCTCGAAGGCCACGCAGAAGCTAAACAATATCGCTTACGCGCTGATTATTGGCGGTGCGCTGGGCAACCTGTTCGACCGCCTGTGGCACGGCTTCGTTGTCGATATGATCGACTTCTACGTCGGCGACTGGCACTTCGCTACCTTCAACCTTGCCGATACTGCCATCTGTGTCGGTGCGGCACTGATTGTGCTGGAAGGTTTTTTGCCTTCTAAAGCGAAAAAACAATAATAAACCCTGCCGGATGCAGCCTACAGATTGCTGCGAAATCGTAGGCTGCATCCGGCAAAAATCCTCAAAATATAAGAGCAAACCTGCATGTCTGAATCTGTACAGAGCAATAGCGCCGTCCTGGTGCACTTCACGCTAAAACTCGACGATGGCACCACCGCCGAGTCTACCCGCAACAACGGTAAACCGGCGCTATTCCGCCTGGGCGATGCTTCTCTTTCCGAAGGGCTGGAGCAACACCTGCTGGGGCTGAAAGTGGGCGATAAAACCACTTTCTCGCTGGAGCCAGATGCGGCGTTTGGCGTGCCGTCACCGGACCTGATTCAGTACTTCTCCCGCCGTGAGTTTATGGATGCAGGCGAGCCAGAAATTGGCGCAATCATGCTTTTTACCGCAATGGATGGCAGTGAGATGCCTGGCGTGATCCGCGAAATTAACGGCGACTCCATTACCGTTGATTTCAACCATCCGCTGGCCGGGCAGACCGTTCATTTTGATATTGAAGTGCTGGAAATCGATCCGGCACTGGAGGCGTAACATGCAGATCCTGTTGGCCAACCCGCGTGGTTTTTGTGCCGGGGTAGACCGCGCTATCAGCATTGTTGAAAACGCGCTGGCCATTTACGGCGCACCGATATATGTCCGTCACGAAGTGGTGCATAACCGCTACGTGGTCGATAGCCTGCGCGAGCGTGGGGCTATCTTTATTGAGCAGATTAGCGAAGTACCGGACGGCGCGATCCTGATTTTCTCCGCACACGGTGTTTCTCAGGCGGTACGTAACGAAGCGAAAAGCCGTGATTTGACGGTATTCGACGCCACCTGTCCGCTGGTGACCAAAGTGCATATGGAAGTCGCCCGCGCCAGTCGCCGTGGCGAAGAATCTATTCTCATCGGCCACGCCGGTCACCCGGAAGTGGAAGGGACAATGGGTCAGTACAGCAACCCGGAAGGGGGAATGTATCTGGTCGAATCGCCAGACGATGTGTGGAAACTGACGGTCAAAAACGAAGAGAAGCTCTCCTTTATGACCCAAACCACGCTGTCGGTGGATGACACGTCTGATGTGATCGACGCGCTGCGTAAACGCTTCCCGAAAATTGTCGGTCCGCGCAAAGATGACATCTGCTACGCTACGACTAACCGTCAGGAAGCGGTACGCGCCCTGGCAGAACAGGCGGAAGTTGTGTTGGTGGTCGGTTCGAAAAACTCCTCCAACTCCAACCGTCTGGCGGAGCTGGCCCAGCGTATGGGCAAACGCGCGTTTTTGATTGACGATGCGAAAGATATCCAGGAAGAGTGGGTGAAAGAGGTTAAATACGTCGGCGTGACTGCGGGCGCATCGGCTCCGGATATTCTGGTGCAGAATGTGGTAGCACGTTTGCAGCAGCTGGGCGGTGGTGAAGCCATTCCGCTGGAAGGCCGTGAAGAAAACATTGTTTTCGAAGTGCCGAAAGAGCTGCGTGTCGATATTCGTGAAGTCGATTAAGTCATTAGCAGCCTAAGTTATGCGAAAATGCCGGTCTTGTTACCGGCATTTTTTATGGAGAAAACATGCGTTTACCTATCTTCCTCGATACAGACCCCGGCATTGACGATGCTGTTGCCATTGCCGCCGCGATTTTTGCCCCCGAACTCGATCTGCAACTGATGACCACTGTCGCGGGTAATGTTTCGGTAGAGAAAACGACCCGCAACGCCCTGCAACTGCTGCATTTCTGGAATGCGGAGATTCCGCTCGCCCAGGGAGCCGCTGTGCCGCTGGTACGCGCACCGCGTGATGCAGCATCTGTACACGGTGAATCGGGAATGGCTGGCTATGACTTTGTTGAACACAACCGTAAGCCACTGGGTATACCGGCGTTTCTGGCAATTCGTGATGCCCTGATGCGTGCGCCAGAGCCCGTTACCCTGGTGGCCATCGGCCCGTTAACCAATATTGCGCTGTTACTTTCACAATGCCCGGAATGTAAGCCGTATATTCGCCGTCTGGTGATCATGGGCGGTTCTGCTGGTCGCGGCAACTGCACACCAAACGCCGAGTTTAATATCGCTGCCGATCCAGAAGCGGCTGCATGTGTCTTCCGTAGCGGCATCGAAATCGTCATGTGCGGTCTGGATGTCACCAATCAGGCAATATTAACCCCTGACTATCTCGCTACTTTGCCGGAGTTGAATCGCACCGGAAAAATGCTACACGCCCTGTTTAGCCACTACCGTAGCGGCAGTATGCAAAGTGGACTACGTATGCACGATCTTTGCGCTATCGCCTGGCTGGTGCGCCCGGAATTGTTCACTCTCAAACCGTGTTTTGTCGCGGTAGAAACTCAGGGTGAATTTACCTCAGGCACGACGGTTGTTGATATCGACGGTTGCCTGGACAAACCAGCCAATGTACAGGTGGCGCTGGAGCTGGATGTGAAAGGCTTCCAGCAGTGGGTGGCTGAGGTGCTGGCCCTGGCGCTCTAATAATAAAACAAGGAAGTGTTATATGACGTATGGAGAAGCGTATCTGGAAGGGTGGAAAAACATCTTTAATTATGAAGGTGTTTCCAATCGCTTCGAGTTCTGGTCGTTTATGATTGGTAGTGGCGTTATCTGTCTGCTTCCGCTTTTATGTTGGTGGTTAGCGGTAACAATTAACAATGACTATGGTGTTTTCATTTTTTTTGCGCTGCCCGCGTCATTTATTTTAACGTTGATTTTTGCCGTACCGGCGATAGCGTTAGCCGTCAGAAGGATGCACGATATCGGATATTCAGGGTGGTGGGTTACCATTGCCGTGTTGATCCCTGTTACGGGCGTAATTCTGCTTATACTGTGCTGCCTGCCGTCAAAGTCACAAGACCAGGCATAATGCCAGAGGGTATGACGCATCACTTTCTGCGTCATGCCTTTCACTGATATCCCTCCCTGTTTATCATTAATTTCTAATTATCAGCGTTTTTGGCTGGCGGCGTAGCGATGCGCTGGTTACTCTGAAAACGGTCTATGCAAATTAACAAAAGAGAATAGCTATGCATGATGCAAACATCCGCGTTGCCATCGCGGGAGCCGGGGGCCGTATGGGCCGCCAGTTGATTCAGGCGGCGCTGGCATTAGAAGGCGTGCAGCTGGGAGCGGCGCTGGAGCGCGAAGGATCTTCTTTACTGGGCAGCGATGCGGGCGAACTGGCCGGAGCCGGGAAAACAGGCGTTACTGTGCAAAGTAGTCTTGATGCGATAAAAGATGATTTTGATGTGTTTATCGATTTTACCCGTCCGGAAGGTACGCTGAACCATCTCGCTTTTTGTCGCCAGCATGGCAAAGGTATGGTGATCGGCACTACGGGGTTTGACGAAGCCGGTAAACAGGCGATTCGTGACGCCGCCGCCGATATTGCGATTGTCTTTGCCGCCAATTTTAGCGTTGGCGTTAACGTCATGCTTAAGCTGCTGGAGAAAGCAGCCAAAGTGATGGGTGACTACACCGATATCGAAATTATTGAAGCACATCATAGACATAAAGTTGATGCGCCGTCAGGCACCGCACTGGCAATGGGAGAGGCGATCGCCCACGCCCTGGATAAAGATCTGAAAGATTGCGCGGTCTACAGTCGTGAAGGCCATACCGGTGAACGTGTGCCTGGCACCATTGGTTTTGCCACCGTGCGTGCAGGTGACATCGTTGGTGAACATACCGCGATGTTTGCCGATATTGGCGAGCGTCTGGAGATCACCCATAAGGCATCCAGCCGCATGACATTTGCTAACGGTGCGGTAAGATCGGCTTTGTGGTTGAGTGGTAAGGAAAGTGGTCTTTTTGATATGCGAGATGTGCTTGATCTCAATAATCTGTAACCACAAAATATTTATAGTGATGCAAAAATAACACATTTAATTCATTGAATATAAAGGGCTTTAATTTTTGGCCCTTTTATTTTTGGTGTTATGTTTTTAAATTTAATGCAAATGCTGAAAATTACATGTTTTGTATTCTGTTTTTGTTGTTTTAATGTAAATTTTGACCATTTGGTCCACTTTTTTCTGCTCATTTTGATTTCATGCAATCTTCTTGCTGCGCAAGCGTTTTCCAGAACATGTTATATGATCTTTTTGTCGCTTAATGCCTGTAAAACATGCATGAGCCACAAAATAATATAAAAAATCCCGCCATTAAGTTGACTTTTAGCTCCCATATCTCCAGAATGCCGCCGTTTGCCAGAAATTCGTCGGTAAGCAGATTTGCATTGATTTACGTCATCATTGTGAATTAATATGCAAATAAAGTGAGTGAATATTCTCTGGAGGGTGTTTTGATTAAGTCAGCGCTATTGGTTCTGGAAGACGGAACCCAGTTTCACGGTCGGGCCATAGGGGCAACAGGTTCGGCGGTTGGGGAAGTCGTTTTCAATACTTCAATGACCGGTTATCAAGAAATCCTCACTGATCCTTCCTATTCTCGTCAAATCGTTACTCTTACTTATCCCCATATTGGCAATGTCGGCACTAATGACGCCGATGAAGAATCTTCTCAGGTACATGCCCAAGGTCTGGTGATTCGCGACCTGCCGCTGATTGCCAGCAACTTCCGTAATACCGAAGACCTCTCTTCTTACCTGAAGCGCCATAACATCGTGGCGATTGCCGATATCGATACCCGTAAGCTGACGCGTTTACTGCGTGAGAAAGGTGCTCAGAATGGCTGCATTATTGCGGGTGACAACCCGGATGCGGCGCTGGCGTTAGAAAAAGCCCGTGCGTTCCCAGGTCTGAACGGCATGGATCTGGCAAAAGAAGTAACCACCGCAGAACCCTATAGCTGGACACAAGGGAGCTGGACACTGACCGGCGGCCTGCCAGAAGCGAAAAAAGAAGACGAGCTGCCGTTCCACGTCGTGGCTTATGATTTTGGTGCCAAGCGCAACATCCTGCGTATGCTGGTGGATAGAGGTTGTCGACTGACCATCGTTCCGGCACAAACTTCTGCGGAAGATGTGCTGAAAATGAATCCGGACGGCATCTTCCTCTCCAACGGTCCTGGCGACCCGGCCCCGTGCGATTACGCCATTACCGCCATCCAGAAATTCCTCGAAACCGATATTCCGGTATTCGGCATCTGTCTCGGTCATCAGCTGCTGGCGCTGGCGAGCGGTGCGAAGACCATCAAAATGAAATTTGGTCACCACGGCGGCAACCATCCGGTTAAAGATGTTGAGAAAAACGTGGTGATGATCACCGCCCAGAACCACGGTTTTGCGGTGGACGAAGCAACATTACCTGCAAACCTGCGTGTCACGCATAAATCCCTGTTCGACGGTACGTTACAGGGCATTCATCGCACCGATAAACCGGCGTTCAGCTTCCAGGGTCACCCGGAAGCCAGCCCTGGTCCACACGACGCCGCGCCGTTGTTCGACCACTTTATCGAGTTAATTGAGCAGTACCGTAAAACCGCTAAGTAATCAGGAGTAAAAGAGCCATGCCAAAACGTACAGATATAAAAAGTATCCTGATTCTGGGTGCGGGCCCGATTGTTATCGGTCAGGCGTGTGAGTTTGACTACTCTGGCGCGCAAGCATGCAAAGCCCTGCGTGAAGAAGGTTACCGCGTCATTCTGGTGAACTCTAACCCTGCGACCATCATGACCGACCCGGAAATGGCTGATGCGACCTACATCGAGCCGATTCACTGGGAAGTGGTACGCAAGATTATTGAAAAAGAGCGCCCGGACGCGGTGCTGCCAACCATGGGCGGTCAGACGGCGCTGAACTGCGCGCTGGAGCTGGAACGTCAGGGCGTGTTGGAAGAGTTCGGCGTCACCATGATTGGTGCCACTGCCGATGCGATTGATAAAGCAGAAGACCGCCGCCGTTTCGACGTAGCGATGAAGAAAATCGGCCTCGAAACCGCGCGTTCCGGTATCGCGCACACCATGGAAGAAGCGCTGGCGGTTGCCGCTGACGTGGGCTTCCCGTGCATTATTCGCCCATCCTTTACCATGGGTGGTAGCGGTGGCGGTATCGCTTATAACCGCGAAGAGTTTGAAGAAATTTGCGCCCGCGGTCTGGATCTCTCTCCGACCAAAGAGTTGCTGATTGACGAGTCGCTGATCGGCTGGAAAGAGTACGAGATGGAAGTGGTGCGTGATAAAAACGACAACTGCATCATCGTCTGCTCTATCGAAAACTTTGATGCGATGGGCATCCACACCGGTGACTCCATCACTGTCGCGCCAGCCCAAACGCTGACCGACAAAGAATATCAAATCATGCGTAACGCCTCGATGGCGGTGCTGCGTGAAATCGGCGTTGAAACCGGTGGTTCTAACGTCCAGTTTGCGGTGAACCCGAAAAACGGTCGCCTGATTGTTATCGAAATGAACCCGCGCGTGTCGCGTTCTTCGGCGCTGGCGTCGAAAGCGACCGGTTTCCCGATTGCTAAAGTGGCGGCGAAACTGGCGGTGGGTTACACCCTCGACGAACTGATGAACGACATCACCGGCGGGCGTACTCCGGCCTCCTTCGAGCCGTCCATCGACTACGTGGTCACCAAAATTCCTCGCTTCAACTTCGAGAAATTCGCCGGGGCGAACGACCGTCTGACCACTCAGATGAAATCGGTTGGCGAAGTGATGGCGATTGGGCGCACGCAGCAGGAATCCCTGCAAAAAGCGCTGCGCGGCCTGGAAGTGGGCGCAACTGGCTTCGACCCGAAAGTCAGCCTCGATGATCCGGAAGCGCTGACCAAAATTCGCCGCGAACTGAAAGATGCAGGCGCAGAGCGTATCTGGTATATCGCTGATGCCTTCCGCGCGGGCCTGTCTGTAGACGGTGTGTTTAATTTGACCAACATTGATCGCTGGTTCCTGGTACAGATTGAAGAGCTGGTGCGTCTGGAAGAGAAAGTCGCAGAAGTGGGCATCACTGGCCTGAACGCTGACTTCCTGCGCCAGCTGAAACGCAAAGGCTTTGCCGACGCGCGTCTGGCAAAACTCGCGGGCGTGCGTGAAGCAGAAATCCGCAAGCTGCGCGACCAGTATGACCTGCACCCGGTTTATAAGCGCGTGGATACCTGTGCGGCAGAGTTCGCCACCGACACCGCTTACATGTACTCCACTTATGAAGAAGAGTGCGAAGCGAATCCGTCTACCGACCGTGAAAAAATCATGGTGCTCGGCGGCGGCCCGAACCGTATCGGTCAGGGTATCGAATTCGACTACTGCTGCGTACACGCCTCGCTGGCGCTGCGCGAAGACGGTTACGAAACCATTATGGTTAACTGTAACCCGGAAACCGTCTCTACCGACTACGACACTTCCGATCGCCTCTACTTCGAGCCGGTAACTCTGGAAGACGTGCTGGAAATTGTGCGTATTGAGAAGCCGAAAGGCGTTATCGTCCAGTACGGCGGTCAGACCCCGCTGAAACTGGCGCGCGCGCTGGAAGCTGCTGGCGTACCGGTTATCGGTACCAGCCCGGATGCCATCGACCGTGCGGAAGACCGTGAACGCTTCCAGCATGCGGTTGAGCGTCTGAAACTGAAACAACCGGCGAACGCCACCGTTACCACCATCGAAATGGCGGTTGAGAAAGCGAAAGAGATTGGCTACCCGCTGGTGGTGCGTCCGTCTTACGTTCTCGGCGGTCGGGCGATGGAAATCGTCTATGACGAAGCTGACCTGCGTCGCTACTTCCAGACAGCGGTCAGCGTATCTAACGATGCGCCAGTGTTGCTGGATCATTTCCTTGATGACGCAGTAGAAGTTGACGTGGATGCCATCTGCGACGGCGAAATGGTGCTGATTGGCGGCATCATGGAGCATATTGAGCAGGCGGGCGTGCACTCCGGTGACTCCGCATGTTCTCTGCCAGCCTACACCTTAAGTCAGGAAATTCAGGATGTGATGCGCCAGCAGGTGCAGAAACTGGCCTTCGAATTGCAGGTGCGCGGCCTGATGAACGTGCAGTTTGCGGTGAAAAACAACGAAGTCTACCTGATTGAAGTTAACCCGCGTGCGGCGCGTACCGTTCCGTTCGTCTCCAAAGCCACCGGCGTACCGCTGGCAAAAGTGGCGGCGCGTGTGATGGCTGGCAAATCGCTGGCTGAGCAGGGCGTAACCAAAGAAGTTATCCCGCCGTACTACTCGGTGAAAGAAGTGGTGCTGCCGTTCAATAAATTCCCGGGCGTTGACCCGCTGTTAGGGCCAGAAATGCGCTCTACCGGGGAAGTCATGGGCGTGGGCCGCACCTTCGCTGAAGCGTTTGCCAAAGCGCAGCTGGGCAGCAACTCCACCATGAAGAAACACGGTCGTGCGCTGCTTTCCGTGCGCGAAGGCGATAAAGAACGCGTGGTGGACCTGGCGGCAAAACTGCTGAAACAGGGCTTCGAGCTGGATGCGACTCACGGCACGGCGATTGTGCTGGGCGAAGCGGGTATCAATCCGCGTCTGGTGAACAAGGTGCATGAAGGCCGTCCGCACATTCAGGACCGTATTAAGAATGGCGAATATACCTACATCATCAACACCACCTCAGGCCGTCGTGCGATTGAAGACTCCCGCGTGATCCGTCGCAGTGCGCTGCAATATAAAGTGCATTATGACACTACCCTGAACGGTGGTTTCGCTACTGCGATGGCGCTGAATGCTGATGCGACCGAAAAAGTAATTTCGGTGCAGGAAATGCACGCGCAGATCAAATAATAGCGTGTCATGGCGGATATTTTTCATCCGCTAATTTGATCGAATAACTAATACGGTTCTCTGATGAGGACCGTTTTTTTTGCCCATTAAGTAAATCTTTTGGGGAATCGATATTTTTGATGACATAAGCAGGATTTAGCTCACACTTATCGACGGTGAAGTTGCATACTATCGATATATCCACAATTTTAATATGGCCTTGTTTAATTGCTTCAAAACGAGTCATAGCCAGACTTTTAATTTGTGAAACTGGAGTTCGTATGTGTGAAGGATATGTTGAAAAACCACTCTACTTGTTAATCGCCGAATGGATGATGGCTGAAAATCGGTGGGTGATAGCAAGAGAGATCTCTATTCATTTCGATATTGAACACAGCAAGGCGGTTAATACCCTGACTTATATTCTGTCGGAAGTCACAGAAATAAGCTGCGAAGTTAAGATGATCCCTAATAAGCTGGAAGGGCGGGGATGCCAGTGTCAGCGACTGGTTAAAGTGGTCGATATCGATGAGCAAATTTACGCGCGCCTGCGCAATAACAGTCGGGAAAAATTAGTCGGCGTAAGAAAGACGCCGCGTATTCCTGCCGTTCCGCTCACGGAACTTAACCGCGAGCAGAAGTGGCAGATGATGTTGTCAAAGAGTATGCGTCGTTAATGTCATTTCGATGATACCGTGCGACCTGGTCGCCGGATGCGATGCTGGTGAACTGCACCCCAAATGTTGGACATAATCTGACATCTGAAGGTGCAGTTTATGAAACATTCATTTGAAGTAAAACTTGCCGCTGTAAATCATTACCTGGCTGGTCATGCA
>NZ_JBJQJP010000036.1:0-29906 GCF_046487365.1 Escherichia sp. WS1451 | reverse complement strand
ATCAAAATGGTTGTTACCCTGATCCACCCGATCGCGATGGACGACGGTCTGCGTTTCGCAATCCGTGAAGGCGGCCGTACCGTTGGCGCGGGCGTTGTAGCAAAAGTTCTGAGCTAATTGCCGATAACATTTGACGCAATGCGCACTAAAAGGGCATCATTTGATGCCCTTTTTGCACGCTTTCGTACCAGAACCTGGCTCATCAGTGATTTTCTTTGTCATAATCATTGCTGAGACAGGCTCTGTTGAGGGCGTATAATCCGAAAAGCTAATACGCGTTTCGATTTGGTTTGCCTCGCGATCGCGGGGTGAAAATGTTTGTAGAAAACTTCTGACAGGTTGGTTTATGAGTGCGAATACCGAAGCTCAAGGAAGCGGGCGCGGCCTGGAAGCGATGAAGTGGGTCGTTGTGGTGGCATTGCTCCTGGTGGCGATTGTCGGCAACTATCTTTATCGCGACATTATGCTGCCGCTGCGTGCGCTGGCCGTAGTAATTCTGATTGCTGCAGCGGGTGGTGTCGCGCTGTTAACGACAAAAGGTAAAGCTACCGTTGCTTTTGCCCGTGAAGCGCGTACCGAAGTCCGTAAGGTCATTTGGCCGACTCGCCAGGAAACATTGCACACCACGCTGATTGTGGCTGCGGTTACCGCAGTAATGTCACTGATCCTGTGGGGACTGGATGGTATTCTGGTTCGCCTGGTATCCTTTATCACTGGCCTGAGGTTCTGAGATGTCTGAAGCTCCTAAAAAGCGCTGGTACGTCGTTCAGGCGTTTTCCGGTTTTGAAGGCCGCGTAGCAACGTCGCTGCGTGAGCATATCAAATTACACAACATGGAAGATTTGTTTGGTGAAGTCATGGTACCAACCGAAGAAGTGGTTGAAATCCGTGGCGGTCAGCGTCGCAAAAGCGAACGTAAATTCTTCCCTGGCTACGTCCTCGTTCAGATGGTGATGAACGACGCGAGCTGGCACCTGGTGCGCAGCGTACCGCGTGTGATGGGCTTCATCGGCGGTACTTCCGATCGTCCTGCACCAATCAGCGATAAAGAAGTCGATGCGATTATGAACCGCCTGCAGCAGGTTGGTGATAAGCCGCGTCCGAAAACGCTGTTTGAACCGGGTGAAATGGTCCGTGTTAATGATGGTCCGTTCGCTGACTTCAACGGTGTTGTTGAAGAAGTGGATTACGAGAAATCTCGTCTGAAAGTGTCTGTTTCTATCTTCGGTCGTGCGACCCCGGTAGAGCTGGACTTCAGCCAGGTTGAAAAAGCCTAACCCAGCGATCAAAAAAGCGGCGATTTAATCGTTGCACAAGGCGCGAGATTGGAATACAATTTCGCGCCTTTTGTTTTTATGGGCCTTGCCCGTAAAACGATTTTTTATATCACGGGGAGCCTCTCAGAGGCGTTATTACCCAACTTGAGGAATTTATAATGGCTAAGAAAGTACAAGCCTATGTCAAGCTGCAGGTTGCAGCTGGTATGGCTAACCCGAGTCCGCCAGTAGGTCCGGCTCTGGGTCAGCAGGGCGTAAACATCATGGAATTCTGCAAAGCGTTCAACGCAAAAACTGATTCCATCGAAAAAGGTCTGCCGATTCCGGTAGTAATCACCGTTTACGCTGACCGTTCTTTCACTTTCGTTACCAAGACTCCGCCAGCAGCAGTTCTGCTGAAAAAAGCGGCTGGTATCAAGTCTGGTTCCGGTAAGCCGAACAAAGACAAAGTGGGTAAAATTTCCCGCGCTCAGCTGCAGGAAATCGCGCAGACCAAAGCTGCCGACATGACTGGTGCCGACATTGAAGCGATGACTCGCTCCATCGAAGGTACTGCACGTTCCATGGGCCTGGTAGTGGAGGACTAAGAAATGGCTAAACTGACCAAGCGCATGCGTGTTATCCGCGAGAAAGTTGATGCAACCAAACAGTACGACATCAACGAAGCTATCGCTCTGCTGAAAGAACTGGCGACTGCTAAATTCGTAGAAAGCGTGGACGTAGCTGTTAACCTCGGCATCGACGCTCGTAAATCTGACCAGAACGTACGTGGTGCAACTGTACTGCCGCACGGTACTGGCCGTTCCGTTCGCGTAGCCGTATTTACCCAGGGTGCAAACGCTGAAGCTGCTAAAGCTGCAGGTGCTGAACTGGTAGGTATGGAAGATCTGGCTGACCAGATCAAGAAAGGCGAAATGAACTTTGACGTTGTTATTGCTTCTCCGGATGCAATGCGCGTTGTTGGCCAGCTGGGCCAGGTTCTGGGTCCGCGCGGCCTGATGCCAAACCCGAAAGTGGGTACTGTAACGCCGAACGTTGCTGAAGCGGTTAAAAACGCTAAAGCTGGCCAGGTTCGTTACCGTAACGACAAAAACGGCATCATCCACACCACCATCGGTAAAGTGGACTTTGACGCTGACAAACTGAAAGAAAACCTGGAAGCTCTGCTGGTTGCGCTGAAAAAAGCAAAACCGACTCAGGCGAAAGGCGTGTACATCAAGAAAGTTAGCATCTCCACCACCATGGGTGCAGGTGTTGCAGTTGACCAGGCTGGCCTGAGCGCTTCTGTAAACTAATGCCTTTACGTGGGCGGTGATTTTGTCTACAATCTTACCCCCACGTATGCTAACGAAAGTTAGCAGCTAAAAAGATTTGTTCGTTGGAGCCTGGCCTATCCAGGCCTCCGTCGAAGACCGCAGGAGTTTCGCAAGAAACTTAATCCCCTGCGTAGACGGTGACAGAACGCTAAGATTATTCTTTTATATTCTGGCTTGTTTCTGCTCACCGTAATTAAGACGCTCTCTCCGTTTGGAGGAGTGAAGTGAGTTCCAGAGATTTTCTCTGGCAAACATCCAGGAGCAAAGCTAATGGCTTTAAATCTTCAAGACAAACAAGCGATTGTTGCTGAAGTCAGCGAAGTAGCCAAAGGCGCGCTGTCTGCAGTAGTTGCGGATTCCCGTGGCGTAACTGTAGATAAAATGACTGAACTGCGTAAAGCAGGTCGCGAAGCTGGCGTATACATGCGTGTTGTTCGTAACACCCTGCTGCGCCGTGCTGTTGAAGGTACTCCGTTCGAGTGCCTGAAAGACGCGTTTGTTGGTCCGACCCTGATTGCATACTCTATGGAACACCCGGGCGCTGCTGCTCGTCTGTTCAAAGAGTTCGCGAAAGCGAATGCAAAATTTGAGGTCAAAGCCGCTGCCTTTGAAGGTGAGCTGATCCCGGCGTCTCAGATCGACCGCCTGGCAACTCTGCCGACCTACGAAGAAGCAATTGCACGCCTGATGGCAACCATGAAAGAAGCTTCGGCTGGCAAACTGGTTCGTACTCTGGCTGCTGTACGCGATGCGAAAGAAGCTGCTTAATCGCAGTTATCTTTTTAACGCATTCGCTTACGTATAAACTTATTCTGATATTCAGGAACAATTTAAATGTCTATCACTAAAGATCAAATCATTGAAGCAGTTGCAGCTATGTCTGTAATGGACGTTGTAGAACTGATCTCTGCAATGGAAGAAAAATTCGGTGTTTCCGCTGCTGCTGCTGTAGCTGTAGCTGCTGGCCCGGTTGAAGCTGCTGAAGAAAAAACTGAATTCGACGTAATTCTGAAAGCTGCTGGCGCTAACAAAGTTGCTGTTATCAAAGCAGTACGTGGCGCAACTGGCCTGGGTCTGAAAGAAGCTAAAGACCTGGTAGAATCTGCACCGGCTGCTCTGAAAGAAGGCGTGAGCAAAGACGACGCAGAAGCACTGAAAAAAGCTCTGGAAGAAGCTGGCGCTGAAGTTGAAGTTAAATAAGCCAACCCTTCCGGTTGCAGCCTGAGAAATCAGGCTGATGGCTGGTGACTTTTTAGTCACCAGCCTTTTTGCGCTGTAAGGCGCCAGTAGCGTTTCACACTGTTTGACTACTGCTGTGCCTTTCAATGCTTGTTTCTATCGACGACTTAATATACTGCGACAGGACGTCCGTTCTGTGTAAATCGCAATGAAATGGTTTAAGCGTGATAGCAACAGGCATTGCGGAAAGTGTTCCATTTTCCGGTCAACAAAATAGTGTTGCACAAACTGTCCGCTCAATGGACAGATGGGTCGACTTGTCAGCGAGCTGAGGAACCCTATGGTTTACTCCTATACCGAGAAAAAACGTATTCGTAAGGATTTTGGTAAACGTCCACAAGTTCTGGATGTACCTTATCTCCTTTCTATCCAGCTTGACTCGTTTCAGAAATTTATCGAGCAAGATCCTGAAGGGCAGTATGGTCTGGAAGCTGCTTTCCGTTCCGTATTCCCGATTCAGAGCTACAGCGGTAATTCCGAGCTGCAATACGTCAGCTACCGCCTTGGCGAACCGGTGTTTGACGTCCAGGAATGTCAAATCCGTGGCGTGACCTATTCCGCACCGCTGCGCGTTAAACTGCGTCTGGTGATCTATGAGCGCGAAGCGCCGGAAGGCACCGTAAAAGACATTAAAGAACAAGAAGTCTACATGGGCGAAATTCCGCTCATGACAGACAACGGTACCTTTGTTATCAACGGTACTGAGCGTGTTATCGTTTCCCAGCTGCACCGTAGTCCGGGCGTCTTCTTTGACTCCGACAAAGGTAAAACCCACTCTTCGGGTAAAGTGCTGTATAACGCGCGCATTATCCCTTACCGTGGTTCCTGGCTGGACTTCGAATTCGATCCGAAGGACAACCTGTTCGTACGTATCGACCGTCGCCGTAAACTGCCTGCGACCATCATTCTGCGCGCCCTGAACTACACCACAGAGCAGATCCTCGACCTGTTCTTTGAAAAAGTTATCTTTGAAATCCGTGATAACAAGCTGCAGATGGAACTGGTGCCGGAACGCCTGCGTGGTGAAACCGCATCTTTTGACATCGAAGCTAACGGTAAAGTGTACGTAGAAAAAGGCCGCCGTATCACTGCGCGCCACATTCGCCAGCTGGAAAAAGACGACGTCAAACTGATCGAAGTCCCGGTTGAGTACATCGCAGGTAAAGTGGTTGCTAAAGACTATATTGATGAGTCTACCGGCGAGCTGATCTGCGCAGCGAACATGGAGCTGAGCCTGGATCTGCTGGCTAAGCTGAGCCAGTCTGGTCACAAGCGTATCGAAACGCTGTTCACCAACGATCTGGATCACGGCCCATATATCTCTGAAACCTTACGTGTCGACCCAACTAACGACCGTCTGAGCGCACTGGTAGAAATCTACCGTATGATGCGCCCTGGCGAGCCGCCGACTCGTGAAGCAGCTGAAAGCCTGTTCGAGAACCTGTTCTTCTCCGAAGACCGTTATGACTTGTCTGCGGTTGGTCGTATGAAGTTCAACCGTTCTCTGCTGCGCGAAGAAATCGAAGGTTCCGGTATCCTGAGCAAAGACGACATCATTGATGTTATGAAAAAGCTCATTGATATCCGTAACGGTAAAGGCGAAGTCGATGATATCGACCACCTCGGCAACCGTCGTATCCGTTCCGTTGGCGAAATGGCGGAAAACCAGTTCCGCGTTGGCCTGGTACGTGTAGAGCGTGCGGTGAAAGAGCGTCTGTCTCTGGGCGATCTGGATACCCTGATGCCTCAGGATATGATCAACGCCAAGCCGATTTCTGCAGCAGTGAAAGAGTTCTTCGGTTCCAGCCAGCTGTCTCAGTTTATGGACCAGAACAACCCGCTGTCTGAGATTACGCACAAACGTCGTATCTCCGCACTCGGCCCAGGTGGTCTGACCCGTGAACGTGCAGGCTTCGAAGTTCGAGACGTACACCCGACTCACTACGGTCGCGTATGTCCAATCGAAACCCCTGAAGGTCCGAACATCGGTCTGATCAACTCCCTGTCTGTATACGCGCAGACTAACGAATACGGCTTCCTTGAGACTCCGTATCGTAAAGTGACCGACGGTGTTGTAACTGACGAAATTCACTACCTGTCTGCTATCGAAGAAGGCAACTACGTTATCGCCCAGGCGAACTCCAACCTGGATGAAGAAGGCCACTTCGTAGAAGACCTGGTAACTTGCCGTAGCAAAGGCGAATCCAGCTTGTTCAGCCGTGACCAGGTTGACTACATGGACGTATCCACCCAGCAGGTGGTATCCGTCGGTGCGTCCCTGATCCCGTTCCTGGAACACGATGACGCCAACCGTGCATTGATGGGGGCGAACATGCAACGTCAGGCCGTTCCGACTCTGCGTGCTGATAAGCCGCTGGTTGGTACGGGTATGGAACGTGCTGTTGCCGTTGACTCCGGTGTAACTGCGGTTGCTAAACGTGGTGGTGTCGTTCAGTACGTGGATGCTTCCCGTATCGTTATCAAAGTTAACGAAGACGAGATGTATCCGGGTGAAGCAGGTATCGACATCTACAACCTGACCAAGTACACCCGTTCTAACCAGAACACCTGTATCAACCAGATGCCGTGTGTGTCTCTGGGTGAACCGGTAGAACGTGGCGACGTGCTGGCAGACGGTCCGTCCACCGACCTCGGTGAACTGGCGCTTGGTCAGAACATGCGCGTAGCGTTCATGCCGTGGAATGGTTACAACTTCGAAGACTCCATCCTCGTATCCGAGCGTGTTGTTCAGGAAGACCGTTTCACCACCATCCACATTCAGGAACTGGCGTGTGTGTCCCGTGACACCAAGCTGGGGCCGGAAGAGATCACCGCTGACATCCCGAACGTGGGTGAAGCTGCGCTCTCCAAACTGGATGAATCCGGTATCGTTTACATTGGTGCGGAAGTGACCGGTGGCGACATTCTGGTTGGTAAGGTTACGCCGAAAGGCGAAACTCAGCTGACCCCAGAAGAAAAACTGCTGCGTGCGATCTTCGGTGAGAAAGCGTCTGACGTTAAAGACTCTTCTCTGCGCGTACCAAACGGTGTATCCGGTACGGTTATCGACGTTCAGGTCTTTACGCGCGATGGCGTAGAAAAAGACAAACGTGCGCTGGAAATCGAAGAAATGCAGCTCAAACAGGCGAAGAAAGACCTGTCTGAAGAACTGCAGATCCTCGAAGCGGGTCTGTTCAGCCGTATCCGTGCTGTGCTGGTAGCCGGTGGCGTTGAAGCTGAGAAGCTCGACAAACTGCCGCGCGATCGCTGGCTGGAGCTGGGCCTGACCGACGAAGAGAAACAAAATCAGCTGGAACAGCTGGCTGAGCAGTATGACGAACTGAAACACGAGTTCGAGAAGAAACTCGAAGCGAAACGCCGCAAAATCACCCAGGGCGACGATCTGGCACCGGGCGTGCTGAAGATTGTTAAAGTATATCTGGCGGTTAAACGCCGTATCCAGCCTGGTGACAAGATGGCAGGTCGTCACGGTAACAAGGGTGTAATTTCTAAGATCAACCCGATCGAAGATATGCCTTACGATGAAAACGGTACGCCGGTAGACATCGTACTGAACCCGCTGGGCGTACCGTCTCGTATGAACATCGGTCAGATCCTCGAAACCCACCTGGGTATGGCTGCGAAAGGTATCGGCGACAAGATCAACGCCATGCTGAAACAGCAGCAAGAAGTCGCGAAACTGCGCGAATTCATCCAGCGTGCTTACGATCTGGGCGCTGACGTTCGTCAGAAAGTTGACCTGAGTACCTTCAGCGATGAAGAAGTTATGCGTCTGGCTGAAAACCTGCGCAAAGGTATGCCAATCGCAACGCCGGTCTTCGACGGTGCGAAAGAAGCAGAAATTAAAGAGCTGCTGAAACTTGGCGACCTGCCGACTTCTGGTCAGATCCGCCTGTACGACGGCCGCACTGGTGAACAGTTCGAGCGTCCGGTAACCGTTGGTTACATGTACATGCTGAAACTGAACCACCTGGTCGACGACAAGATGCACGCGCGTTCCACCGGTTCTTACAGCCTGGTTACTCAGCAGCCGCTGGGTGGTAAGGCACAGTTCGGTGGTCAGCGTTTCGGGGAGATGGAAGTGTGGGCGCTGGAAGCATACGGCGCAGCATACACCCTGCAGGAAATGCTCACCGTTAAGTCTGATGACGTGAACGGTCGTACCAAGATGTATAAGAACATCGTGGACGGCAACCATCAGATGGAGCCGGGCATGCCAGAATCCTTCAACGTATTGTTGAAAGAGATTCGTTCGCTGGGTATCAACATCGAACTGGAAGACGAGTAATTCTCGCTCAAACAGGTCACTGCTGTCGGGGTAAAACCCGGCAGCGGATTGTGCTAACTCCGACGGGAGCAAATCCGTGAAAGATTTATTAAAGTTTCTGAAAGCGCAGACTAAAACCGAAGAGTTTGATGCGATCAAAATTGCTCTGGCTTCGCCAGACATGATCCGTTCATGGTCTTTCGGTGAAGTTAAAAAGCCGGAAACCATCAACTACCGTACGTTCAAACCAGAACGTGACGGCCTTTTCTGCGCCCGTATCTTTGGGCCGGTAAAAGATTACGAGTGCCTGTGCGGTAAGTACAAGCGCCTGAAACACCGTGGCGTCATCTGTGAGAAGTGCGGCGTTGAAGTGACCCAGACTAAAGTACGCCGTGAGCGTATGGGCCACATCGAACTGGCTTCCCCGACTGCGCACATCTGGTTCCTGAAATCGCTGCCGTCCCGTATCGGCCTGCTGCTCGATATGCCGCTGCGCGATATCGAACGCGTACTGTACTTTGAATCCTATGTGGTTATTGAAGGCGGTATGACCAACCTGGAGCGTCAGCAGATCCTGACTGAAGAGCAGTATCTGGACGCGCTGGAAGAGTTCGGTGACGAATTCGACGCGAAGATGGGTGCGGAAGCAATCCAGGCTCTGCTGAAGAGCATGGATCTGGAGCAAGAGTGCGAACAGCTGCGTGAAGAGCTGAACGAAACCAACTCCGAAACCAAGCGTAAAAAGCTGACCAAGCGTATCAAACTGCTGGAAGCGTTCGTTCAGTCTGGTAACAAACCAGAGTGGATGATCCTGACCGTTCTGCCGGTACTGCCGCCAGATCTGCGTCCGCTGGTTCCGCTGGATGGTGGTCGTTTCGCGACTTCTGACCTGAACGATCTGTATCGTCGCGTCATTAACCGTAACAACCGTCTGAAGCGTCTGCTGGATCTGGCTGCGCCGGACATCATCGTACGTAACGAAAAACGTATGCTGCAGGAAGCGGTTGACGCCCTGTTGGATAACGGTCGTCGCGGTCGTGCGATCACCGGTTCTAACAAACGTCCTCTGAAATCTTTGGCCGACATGATCAAAGGTAAACAGGGTCGTTTCCGTCAGAACCTGCTCGGTAAGCGTGTTGACTACTCCGGTCGTTCTGTAATCACCGTAGGTCCATACCTGCGTCTGCATCAGTGCGGTCTGCCGAAGAAAATGGCACTGGAACTGTTCAAACCGTTCATCTACGGCAAGCTGGAACTGCGTGGTCTTGCTACCACCATTAAAGCTGCGAAGAAAATGGTTGAGCGCGAAGAAGCTGTCGTTTGGGATATCCTGGACGAAGTTATCCGCGAACACCCGGTACTGCTGAACCGTGCACCGACTCTGCACCGTCTGGGTATCCAGGCATTTGAACCGGTACTGATCGAAGGTAAAGCTATCCAGCTGCACCCGCTGGTTTGTGCGGCATATAACGCCGACTTCGATGGTGACCAGATGGCTGTTCACGTACCGCTGACGCTGGAAGCCCAGCTGGAAGCGCGTGCGCTGATGATGTCTACCAACAACATCCTGTCCCCGGCAAACGGCGAACCAATCATTGTTCCGTCTCAGGACGTTGTACTGGGTCTGTACTACATGACCCGCGACTGTGTTAACGCCAAAGGCGAAGGCATGGTGCTGACTGGCCCGAAAGAAGCAGAACGTCTGTATCGCTCTGGTCTGGCTTCTCTGCATGCGCGCGTTAAAGTGCGTATCACCGAGTATGAAAAAGATGCAAACGGTGAATTAGTAGCGAAAACCAGCCTGAAAGACACGACTGTTGGCCGTGCCATTCTGTGGATGATTGTACCGAAAGGTCTGCCTTACTCCATCGTCAACCAGGCGCTGGGTAAAAAAGCAATCTCCAAAATGCTGAACACCTGCTACCGCATTCTCGGTCTGAAACCGACCGTTATTTTTGCGGACCAGATCATGTACACCGGCTTTGCCTATGCAGCGCGTTCTGGTGCATCTGTTGGTATCGATGACATGGTCATCCCGGAGAAGAAACACGAAATCATCTCCGAGGCAGAAGCAGAAGTTGCTGAAATTCAGGAGCAGTTCCAGTCTGGTCTGGTAACTGCGGGCGAACGCTACAACAAAGTTATCGATATCTGGGCTGCGGCGAACGATCGTGTATCCAAAGCGATGATGGATAACCTGCAAACGGAAACCGTTATTAACCGTGACGGTCAGGAAGAGAAGCAGGTTTCCTTCAACAGCATCTACATGATGGCCGACTCCGGTGCGCGTGGTTCTGCGGCACAGATTCGTCAGCTTGCTGGTATGCGTGGTCTGATGGCGAAGCCGGATGGCTCCATCATCGAAACGCCAATCACCGCGAACTTCCGTGAAGGTCTGAACGTACTCCAGTACTTCATCTCCACCCACGGTGCTCGTAAAGGTCTGGCGGATACCGCACTGAAAACTGCGAACTCCGGTTACCTGACTCGTCGTCTGGTTGACGTGGCGCAGGACCTGGTGGTTACCGAAGACGATTGTGGTACCCATGAAGGTATCATGATGACTCCGGTTATCGAAGGTGGTGACGTTAAAGAGCCGCTGCGCGATCGCGTACTGGGTCGTGTAACTGCTGAAGACGTTCTGAAGCCGGGTACTGCTGATATCCTCGTTCCGCGCAACACGCTGCTGCACGAACAGTGGTGTGACCTGCTGGAAGAGAACTCTGTCGACGCAGTTAAAGTACGTTCTGTTGTATCTTGTGACACCGACTTTGGTGTATGTGCGCACTGCTACGGTCGTGACCTGGCGCGTGGCCACATCATCAACAAAGGTGAAGCAATCGGCGTTATCGCGGCACAGTCCATCGGTGAACCGGGTACACAGCTGACCATGCGTACGTTCCACATCGGTGGTGCGGCATCTCGTGCGGCTGCTGAATCCAGCATCCAGGTGAAAAACAAAGGTAGCATCAAGCTCAGCAACGTGAAGTCGGTTGTGAACTCCAGCGGTAAACTGGTTATCACTTCCCGTAACACCGAACTGAAACTGATCGACGAATTCGGTCGTACCAAAGAAAGCTACAAAGTACCTTACGGTGCGGTACTGGCGAAAGGCGATGGCGAACAGGTTGCTGGCGGCGAAACCGTTGCAAACTGGGACCCGCACACCATGCCGGTTATCACCGAAGTAAGCGGTTTTGTACGCTTTACTGACATGATTGACGGCCAGACCATTACTCGCCAGACCGACGAATTGACCGGTCTGTCTTCGCTGGTAGTTCTGGATTCCGCAGAACGTACCGCAGGTGGTAAAGATCTGCGTCCGGCACTGAAAATCGTTGATGCTCAGGGTAACGATGTACTGATCCCGGGTACCGATATGCCTGCGCAGTACTTCCTGCCGGGTAAAGCGATTGTTCAGCTGGAAGATGGCGTACAGATCAGCTCTGGTGACACCCTGGCGCGTATTCCGCAGGAATCCGGCGGTACCAAGGACATCACCGGTGGTCTGCCGCGCGTTGCGGATCTGTTCGAAGCACGTCGTCCGAAAGAGCCGGCAATCCTGGCTGAAATCAGCGGTATCGTTTCCTTCGGTAAAGAAACCAAAGGTAAACGTCGTCTGGTTATCACCCCGGTAGACGGTAGCGATCCGTACGAAGAGATGATTCCGAAATGGCGTCAGCTCAACGTGTTCGAAGGTGAACGTGTAGAACGTGGTGACGTAATTTCCGACGGTCCGGAAGCGCCGCACGACATTCTGCGTCTGCGTGGTGTTCATGCTGTTACTCGTTACATCGTTAACGAAGTACAGGACGTATACCGTCTGCAGGGCGTTAAGATTAACGATAAACACATCGAAGTTATCGTTCGTCAGATGCTGCGTAAAGCTACCATCGTTAACGCGGGCAGCTCCGACTTCCTGGAAGGCGAACAGGTTGAATACTCTCGCGTCAAGATCGCAAACCGCGAACTGGAAGCGAACGGCAAAGTGGGTGCAACTTACTCCCGCGATCTGCTGGGTATCACCAAAGCGTCTCTGGCAACCGAGTCCTTCATCTCCGCGGCATCGTTCCAGGAGACCACTCGCGTGCTGACCGAAGCAGCCGTTGCGGGCAAACGCGACGAACTGCGCGGCCTGAAAGAGAACGTTATCGTGGGTCGTCTGATCCCGGCAGGTACCGGTTACGCGTACCACCAGGATCGTATGCGTCGCCGTGCTGCGGGTGAAGCTCCGGCTGCACCGCAGGTGACTGCAGAAGACGCATCTGCCAGCCTGGCAGAACTGCTGAACGCAGGTCTGGGCGGTTCTGATAACGAGTAATCGTTAATCCGCAAATAACGTAAAAACCCGCTTCGGCGGGTTTTTTTATGGGTGTTATTCAGAGGGCAAAGTCTTCACGGAAAATATTAAGAAAGGCAGGGCGAAACGAGGAAGAAGCTTTTCGCCCTGGACAACATTCCTGCTGACGGCACTACCATAAAAAAACACAACGCTTTCAACAAGCTTGCGTTTTTCATCTTCCGTAGCGGCTCGGAATAAATTTACGTTCTTACATTCTGTCTCATGGCCTTTGCGAGGCGCGTCCCAGATAGCTGTCCCAGTCTTTCCATACCGGCTGCAAACCCTGAGAAGTTAACGCGGCAGCAACCGCTTCCGGTCTGCGATCGTCGTGCGGTGAGAACTGTTCCAGCTCGGGGTGATTGTCGGCATAGCCACCTGGCTGCGTTTTCGAAAAAGCGCTGACGTTATTAATTGCCAGCGGAATCACGCGATCGCGAAACCACGGTGATTCCCGCGTGGAGAGTGACAGTTCAATCTCCGGTGCAAGCAGTCGGAAGGCGCAGATGGTTTGCACTAACTGGCGTTCATCCATAATCGACGCAGGCTCAATGCCGCCAGTACATGGACGCAGGCGTGGGAAGGAGACAGAGTAGCGGCTTTGCCAGTAATGCTGTTGCAGCCATAGCAAATGTTCTGCAACCATATAGCAGTCAACGCGCCAGCTGTCGGAAAGGCCAATTAGCGCGCCGAGGCCTATCTTATCAATCCCCGCACGGCCCAGCCGATCCGGCGTTTCCAGCCGCCAGAAGAAGTCCTGTTTTTTGCCTTTCAGATGATGGCGGGCATAAGTCGCCTCGTGATATGTCTCCTGATAAACCATCACGCCATCGAGACCCAGCTGTTTTAGCTCGGCATATTCCGCCTCCGCCAGCGGTTGCACTTCCATCTGTAGTGAAGAGAACTGTTCACGCAAGGCAGGGAGATGACGACGAAAGTAATCCATCCCCACTTTCGCCTGATGTTCACCAGTGACTAAAAGCAGATGTTCAAAGCCCATCTCCCGTATAGCGGCGCTTTCCCTGGCAATATCCGCTTCATCCAGCGTTTTGCGCTTGATGCGGTTGCTCATAGAGAATCCGCAGTACGTGCAGTCGTTAGCGCAAAGATTGGAAAGATAAAGCGGGACGTAGAAGCTAACAGTGTTGCCAAATCGTTGACGGGTCAGACGCTGCGCCCGTTGGGCCAGTGGTTCCAGATAGCCACTGGCGGCTGGCGATAACAGCGCCATCATATCGTCGCGGGTGAGTTGCGAGGCATTTAGCGCCCGCTCTACGTCAGCAGCCGTTTTGCCGTTGATACGCAGGCGGATGTCGTCCCAGTCCAGTTGTCGCCAGCGATCGCTGAAGTTTTTCATGCCGATGCCTCCAGAAATCCGGTCAGCGGGCTGGTGGCATGAGCAAAATGACTGCGGCTGCCCGGTCCGGACTGACGTGCCAGCAGGCCTGCTTCTACTGCCAGACGAAATGCCTTCGCCATGTTGACGGGATCGTCCGCGACGGCAATCGCCGTATTCACTAACACCGCGTCGGCCCCCATTTCCAGCGCCTGCGCGGCATGGCTGGGAACGCCGATGCCAGCATCGACAACCACCGGAACCGTGGCTTGCTGGATAATAATCTCCAGCATGGCACGGGTTTCCAGTCCCTGATTCGAGCCAATCGGCGCGCCGAGCGGCATCACCGCTGCACAGCCGACTTCTTCCAGACGTTTACACAATACCGGATCGGCCCCGCAGTAAGGCAGCACGACAAATCCCTGTTGTACCAGCGTTTCGGCGGCTTTCAGGGTTTCGATGGGATCGGGCAACAGCCAGCGGGCGTCAGGGTGAATCTCTAATTTTAGCCAGTTTGTGCCTAACGCTTCACGTGCCAGATGGGCGGCGAAAATGGCTTCTTCCGCGGTTTTCGCCCCGGATGTATTTGGCAGCAGGGTCACACCCGCCGCGATAAGCGGTTCGAGGATAGCGTCGTTGTGCTGGCGCAAGTTGACGCGTTTCATCGCCAGTGTCACCAGCTGGCTGCCGGAAGCGCGAATAGACTCCATCATCAGTTGTGAAGAGGCGAATTTCCCTGTGCCGGTAAACAGATGTGAATCAAACGTTTTGTCCGCAATACGTAACATCTCAACCCCCTGCAATAACCTGAAAAAGCAGGATCTGGTCGCCATCCTGCACGATATGTTGCGCCCACTGCTCACGCGGGACGATTTGCTGATTAATCGCCAGAGCCGCGCCCGCTTGTCGTTGGTCGAGTTGCTCCAGCAGTTCGTGAACCGTTTGCCCGGCGGCGCACTGCATCGGTTGATCGTTAAACAGGATCTGCATTGCTTCCTCCGCATACCGGGCAACCACTGGCGCGGCGCAAAGCCAGGCTGCGCCACTGGCTCGACTTACCGTCGAACAGTCGGAGTTCTCCCGCAGGCGTCTCTATACCGCTTAATAACTTAATGGCTTCCAGGGCCTGCAAAGTGCCCATAACCCCGACCACCGGGCCAACCACGCCCGCCGTGCGGCAGTTGCGTTCAGGCTCCTGGTTATCTGGCCACAGGCAGCGGTAACACCCCTGCTCCCAGGGCGGCGTCAGTACCATCAACTGACCGCCAAATCCGACCGCGCTGGCGGTGATAAGCGGTGTGTTGAGTGCCACGCAGGCGGCATTAATCTCCTGGCGAGTCGCCATATTGTCGGTACAGTCGAGCACCACATCGGCTTGTGCAACCGCATCTTTTAACGTCTCACCCGTTAATCGTTGTTGTAATGCCATCAGTTGAATGTCGGGATTCAACTGTGTCAGTCGCTGATGGCTGACCTGTGATTTCGGGCGATCGATATCTTCAGTGGTAAAGAGGATTTGTCGTTGCAGATTGCTTAAATGCACATCGTCGTCATCTGCCAGTACCAGCGTCCCGACGCCAGCCCCCGCCAGGTATAGCGCAGCAGGTGTACCCAGCCCGCCAAGACCAATAATCAGCACCTGGCTGTCGAGCAGTTTTTGCTGCCCGTCCAGAGCGATATCGTCGAGCAGGATTTGGCGGCTATAACGCATAAAGTCACGGTCATTCATCGCCAGCTCCTGCAATTTCCAGCAACTGTGCCGTTGCCAAACGCCAGTCTGCGGCTTGAGTAATGGCGCTGACGACGGCGATACTGCCGACACCCGTTGCTATCACCGCAGGCGCGCGCGGCAGACTGATACCGCCAATCGCCACGGTGGGATAATCCACCAGGCGCTCAACATGCCGTGCCAGCTGTTCCAGCCCCTGCGGTGCGGAAGGCATCTGTTTGGTTTGTGTCGGAAACACATGTCCCAGCGCGATATAAGAAGGACGTGCCGCCAGCGCGACGTCGATTTCCATATCATCATGAGTCGAAACGCCCAGCCGCAGGCCCGCTGTACGGATAGCGTCGAGATCGGTGGCTTGCAAATCTTCCTGTCCCAGATGGACGCCATATGCCTGATGCTTAATCGCCAGCCGCCAGTAATCGTTGATAAACAGCCGTGCGTTATAGCGGCGGCCCAGCGCAATTGCTGCCACGACATCGGCTTCAACCTCTTCATCGCGCCGATCTTTGATGCGCAGCTGGAGAGTACGCACGCCTGCATCCAACAGACGTTCGATCCACTGTACGCTATCCACTACCGGGTACAGTCCTAAACGAAAAGGTACAGGAGGAAAATCAGGCTGATACATCACGCTTCCTCCTTACGCAGGTAGATTTCTCCACCTCTGGCGCGGAAGTTCTCCGACATATCCGCCATTCCCACTTCAATGGTTTGCGCGGCGGCGTAATCACGTACTTCCTGGCTGATTCTCATCGAGCAGAATTTCGGCCCACACATGGAGCAAAAATGGGCGACTTTGCCGGACTCTTGCGGCAGGGTTTCATCGTGATAAGCGCGGGCGGTAAACGGGTCGAGGGCCAGATTAAACTGGTCTTCCCAGCGAAATTCGAAGCGGGCTTTCGACATGGCGTTATCGCGAATTTGCGCGCCCGGATGCCCTTTCGCCAGGTCAGCGGCGTGGGCGGCAATCTTATAGGTGATAAGCCCCTGCTTAACATCTTCTTTATTAGGCAGACCCAGATGCTCTTTTGGCGTTACGTAACAGAGCATCGCGCAGCCAAACCAGCCAATCATCGCCGCACCAATCCCCGACGTGAAGTGGTCATAACCCGGCGCGATATCGGTAGTTAGCGGCCCCAGAGTGTAAAACGGCGCTTCGTGGCAGTGCTCTAACTCCTCGGTCATATTGCGGCGGATCATCTGCATCGGCACGTGGCCTGGGCCTTCAATCATCACCTGTACGTCATATTCCCAGGCGATTTTGGTCAGTTCACCCAGCGTATGCAGCTCGGCAAATTGCGCTTCATCGTTGGCGTCCTGAACAGAACCGGGGCGCAGACCGTCGCCCAGCGACAGCGAAACGTCATAAGCGGCACAGATTTCACAAATTTCGCGGAAGTGTTGATAGAGGAAATTTTCCTGATGATGGGAGAGGCACCATTTCGCCATAATCGAACCGCCGCGAGAGACGATACCAGTCAGGCGTTTCGCGGTCATCGGCACATAGCGCAGCAGTACGCCCGCATGGATAGTGAAGTAATCCACACCTTGCTCGGCTTGTTCCAGCAGCGTGTCGCGGAACGCTTCCCAGGTAAGATCTTCGGCGATCCCGTTAACCTTCTCCAGCGCCTGGTAGATCGGCACTGTACCGATCGGCACCGGGCTGTTACGCAAAATCCACTCGCGGGTTTCGTGAATATAGCGACCGGTGGAGAGATCCATCACCGTATCCGCTCCCCAGCGCGTGGACCATACCAGCTTTTCCACTTCTTCTTCGATGGAAGAGGTGACCGCCGAGTTGCCGATATTGGCGTTAACTTTTACCAGGAAATTGCGACCAATAATCATCGGCTCCGATTCCGGATGATTAATGTTGGCCGGGATAATCGCACGTCCGGCAGCAACTTCATCACGGACAAATTCCGCAGTGATATTTTCCGGCAGACGTGCGCCAAAGCTCATTCCCGGATGCTGGTGGCGCAAAACTTCGCTACGTATGCGCTCGCGACCCATATTCTCGCGAATGGCGATGAATTCCATTTCGGGCGTGATGATGCCCCGGCGGGCGTAGTGCAGTTGGGTGACGCGGCGTCCTGCTTTGGCGCGCTTTGGGGTTAATACGCCGCTAAAACGTAGCTCGTCGAGGCCATCATCTGCCAGTCGCGCTTTAGTGTAATCGGAACTGCGCACGGTAAGTTCTTCTGTATCGCCGCGCGCATCGATCCACGGCTGGCGTAGTTTTGCCAGCCCTTGCTGCACGTTAATGGCAATCTGCGGATCGCCATACGGGCCGGAGGTGTCGTAGACCGGAATCGCTTCGTTTTCTTCGTACTGCGGCTGTTCTTTGCTACCGCCGATTAGCGTCGGGCTAAGCTGGATCTCACGCATCGGCACGCGCACGCCGGGTTGTGTGCCGGTGATGTAAATGCGTTTTGAGTTTGGAAAGGCGGTGCCTTCCAGGGTGTCGATAAAATGTTGGGCCTGGGCGCGTTGTTCGCGGCGGGTCAGTTTTGTTGCAGACATAGCTCATTCCAAAAAGTTAAGGACGTGGCTTGTCAGACGACGGATGAAGCAAGAGACGATCGCCGCAAAGGCGATGCGATAGCAGATTAACTCTTGTTCCCTTCGCAGGTATTAGCCTGATCAGGTTCCGCGGATCCCGAATAAACGGTCTCAGCCAGTTAAGGCACTCCGACAAGAAATTAGCCCCGCAAACGGGGCGTTGAATGTAAATTACGCGTTAACAGCGCAGAACTCAAGCAGGATGTTTGACGCGGGCGGCGTCAAGCACCAGCAGAATCAGCTTATCTTCCAGCACAAAGCGCGCTTCCAGGGCCTCGCCGATGTCAGATAAAACCTGTTGAAACTCAAGGTAATTATCATGATCGATGGCGGTTTCCAGGCTGGAATCGTAGTAATCCATAATCTGTTGGGTATTGGCTTCGAGTTGTGGCCAAATCTTCGCGGCGCGTGCGAGTTGCCCATTGCCTTCCAGTTTATGAAGAATGCGCTCATAAATACTGAAATGTCCGGCAGACAAGTAATCGACCAGGCTCTGACAAAAATCATCAAGGGCTTTTTCGTTTAGCCTCATGTACGATTCTTTGCCAGGCTTAATGCCAACCAGATTGTAGTAAGCCACGAGCAGATGCTTACGTACATGTAGCCAGCGATCAACCAGTTTGTTACTTCCTCTGACGCGCTCCGTCAGGTTATCGAGCTGGTTAAGCATGATTGACTCCGCAAGTTTGTATTCAAAAACTGCTCAGTGAGAAATGTAAAAACCATGTTAAACATGCCAGTGATGCAAAGGTAGTGCAAGAGCTATGGATCGTATAATTGAAAAATTAGATCACGGCTGGTGGGTCGTCAGCCATGAACAAAAATTATGGTTGCCGAAGGGAGAATTGCCATATGGCGAAGCGGCAAATTTCGATCTTGTGGGTCAGCGCGCACTACAAATCGGCGAATGGCAGGGGGAACCTGTTTGGTTAGTACAACAGCAGCGGCGTCACGATATGGGGTCGGTACGTCAGGTCATTGATCTCGATGTTGGGCTGTTTCAACTGGCCGGACGAGGCGTACAACTGGCGGAGTTTTACCGATCGCATAAATACTGTGGTTACTGCGGGCATGAAATGTATCCGAGCAAAACCGAATGGGCGATGCTGTGCAGCCATTGCCGTGAGCGTTACTATCCGCAAATCGCCCCCTGCATTATTGTTGCTATCCGTCGCGATGATTCGATCCTCCTCGCCCAGCATACCCGCCATCGTAACGGTGTCCATACGGTACTTGCCGGATTCGTCGAAGTGGGCGAAACCCTCGAGCAGGCTGTCGCGCGGGAAGTGATGGAAGAGAGCGGAATTAAAGTTAAAAACTTGCGTTACGTGACTTCCCAGCCGTGGCCGTTTCCTCAGTCTTTAATGACCGCGTTTATGGCGGAATATGACAGCGGCGAGATCGTGATCGACCCGAAAGAATTGCTTGAGGCGAACTGGTATCGCTATGACGATTTGCCGTTACTCCCGCCGCCCGGCACCGTGGCGCGCCGTCTGATAGAAGATACGGTGGCGATGTGTCGGGCAGAGTATGAGTGATGATACACTGACCGCCTGACGCACTAAGGAACAGCCAAAATGACCGAACTTAAAAACGATCGTTATCTGCGGGCGCTGCTGCGCCAGCCCGTTGATGTCACTCCAGTATGGATGATGCGCCAGGCGGGTCGCTATCTACCGGAATATAAAGCCACGCGCGCCCAGGCGGGCGATTTTATGTCGCTGTGCAAAAACGCCGAGCTGGCGTGCGAAGTGACTTTGCAACCGCTGCGTCGCTACCCGCTGGATGCGGCGATCCTCTTTTCCGATATCCTCACCGTGCCGGACGCGATGGGGTTAGGGCTCTATTTTGAAGCCGGAGAAGGTCCGCGTTTTACCTCGCCAGTCACCTGCAAAGCCGACGTCGATAAACTGCCAATTCCGGACCCGGAAGATGAGCTGGGTTACGTGATGAACGCGGTGCGTACCATTCGTCGCGAACTGAAAGGCGAAGTGCCGCTGATTGGTTTTTCCGGCAGCCCGTGGACGCTGGCGACCTACATGGTGGAAGGCGGCAGCTGCAAAGCCTTCACCGTGATCAAAAAAATGATGTATGCCGATCCACAGGCGCTGCACGCGCTACTCGATAAACTGGCGAAAAGCGTCACTTTGTATCTGAATGCGCAGATTAAAGCCGGTGCTCAGGCAGTGATGATTTTCGACACCTGGGGCGGCGTGCTTACCGGGCGCGATTATCAACAGTTCTCGCTCTATTACATGCATAAAATTGTTGATGGTTTACTGCGTGAAAACGACGGTCGCCGCGTACCGGTCACGCTGTTTACCAAAGGTGGCGGACAGTGGCTGGAAGCGATGGCAGAAACCGGTTGCGATGCGCTGGGCCTCGACTGGACAACGGACATCGCCGATGCGCGCCGTCGCGTGGGCAATAAAGTCGCGCTGCAGGGTAATATGGACCCGTCGATGCTGTACGCGCCACCTG
This sequence comes from Escherichia sp. WS1451, assembly GCF_046487365.1. NCBI lineage: Bacteria > Pseudomonadati > Pseudomonadota > Gammaproteobacteria > Enterobacterales > Enterobacteriaceae > Escherichia > Escherichia sp. WS1451. The sequence continues at coordinate 9,339 of NZ_JBJQJP010000036.1, read as the reverse complement.
CCCGCATTGAAGAAGAAGTTGCGACTATACTTGCCGGTTTCGGTCACGGCGAAGGTCATGTCTTTAACCTTGGTCACGGCATTCATCAGGATGTGCCGCCAGAACATGCTGGCGTGTTTGTGGAGGCAGTGCATCGCCTGTCTGCGCCTTATCATCTGTAAGGAGTGGTTATGGATCTCGCGTCATTACGCGCTCAACAAATCGAACTGGCTTCTTCTGTGATCCGCGAGGATCGACTCGATAAAGATCCACCGGATCTGATCGCCGGAGCCGATGTCGGATTTGAGCAGGGCGGAGAAGTGACGCGAGCGGCGATGGTGCTGCTGAAATACCCCTCGCTTGAGCTGGTGGAGTATAAAGTGGCCCGCATCGCCACCACCATGCCTTATATTCCAGGTTTTCTCTCCTTCCGCGAATATCCTGCGCTGCTGGCAGCGTGGGAGATGCTGTCACAAAAGCCGGATTTAGTGTTTGTCGATGGTCACGGGATCTCGCATCCTCGCCGTCTTGGTGTCGCCAGCCATTTTGGCTTATTGGTGGATGTGCCAACGATAGGCGTGGCGAAAAAACGGCTCTGCGGTAAATTCGAACCGCTCTCCAGCGAACCGGGCGCGCTGGCCCCACTGATGGATAAAGGCGAGCAGCTGGCCTGGGTCTGGCGCAGCAAAGCGCGCTGTAACCCATTGTTTATCGCTACCGGCCATCGGGTTAGCGTGGACAGCGCGCTGGCGTGGGTACAACGCTGCATGAAAGGCTATCGTCTGCCGGAGCCAACGCGCTGGGCGGACGCGGTGGCCTCGGAACGTCCGGCGTTCGTGCGCTATACAGCAAATCAGCCCTAATTCAGGTAAACTGCGGATAATTTCCGTATTTGAGAACTCAACATGTTACAAAACCCAATTCATCTGCGTCTGGAGCGCCTGGAAAGCTGGCAGCACGTCACTTTTATGGCCTGCTTATGCGAACGCATGTACCCTAATTACGCCGTATTCTGTCAGCAAACTGGTTTTGGTGATGGGCAGATTTACCGCCGCATTCTCGATCTCATCTGGGAAACGCTGACCGTCAAAGACGCAAAAGTAAATTTCGACAGCCAACTGGAGAAATTTGAAGAAGCGATTCCTTCAGCCGACGATTTCGATCTGTACGGCGTTTATCCGGCAATCGATGCATGCGTGGCGTTAAGTGAACTGGTCCATTCGCGTTTGAGTGGTGAAACGCTCGAACACGCGGTGGAAGTGAGTAAGACCTCCATCACGACCGTTGCGATGCTGGAAATGACTCAGGCTGGTCGCGAAATGAGCGATGAAGAGCTCAAAGAAAACCCAGCTGTAGAGCAAGAATGGGACATTCAGTGGGAAATATTCCGACTTTTAGCTGAGTGCGAAGAACGCGATATCGAGCTGATAAAAGGCCTTAGGGCAGACCTGCGTGAGGCGGGCGAGAGCAATATTGGTATAATTTTTCAGCAATAAGACCAGAAAACGTGATTTAACGCCTGATTTGTCGTACCTGGAGTCTTCCCTTTCGCCCCCCGTCTGGTCTACATTTGGGGGGCGAAAAAAAGTGGCTATCGGTGCGTGTATGCAGGAGAGTGCTATTCTGGCATTTCCGTCGCACTCGATGCTTAGCAAGCGATAAACACATTGTAAGGATAACTTATGAACAAGACTCAACTGATTGATGTAATTGCAGAGAAAGCAGAACTGTCCAAAACCCAGGCTAAAGCTGCTCTGGAGTCCACTCTGGCTGCAATTACTGAGTCTCTGAAAGAAGGCGATGCTGTACAACTGGTTGGTTTCGGTACCTTCAAAGTGAACCACCGCGCTGAGCGTACTGGCCGCAACCCGCAGACCGGTAAAGAAATCAAAATTGCCGCAGCTAACGTACCGGCATTTGTTTCTGGCAAGGCACTGAAAGACGCAGTTAAGTAAGATTGCGTGGCAGTGAACAGTTTTAACGAAGGGGTGGTTTCACCCCTTTTGTCTTTCTGGCGTCGATCATTGATGCTGGCTGGCGCTCTGTTTCTCACTGCCTGTAGTCACAACTCTTCACTTCCTCCCTTTACCGCCAGTGGATTTGCTGAAGACCAGGGCGCGGTACGCATCTGGCGAAAAGACAGCGGCGATAATGTGCATCTGCTTGCCGTGTTTAGCCCGTGGCGCAGTGGCGATACCACCACGCGAGAGTATCGCTGGCAGGGCGATAACCTCACGCTCATCAATATCAATGTTTACAGCAAACCCCCGGTGAATATTCGCGCGCGTTTTGACGATCGCGGCGATCTGAGCTTTATGCAACGTGAATCCGATGGGGAAAAGCAGCAGCTTTCTAACGACCAAATCGATTTATACCGTTATCGTGCTGATCAGATCCGCCAGATTAGCGATGCCTTACGTCAGGGGAGAGTCGTGCTGCGCCAGGGGCGCTGGCATGCGATGGAACAGACCGTGACCACCTGCGAAGGGCAAACCATTAAACCTGATTTAGATTCGCAGGCGATAGCGCATATCGAGCGCCGCCAGAGCCGCTCTTCTGTTGATGTCAGCGTGGCATGGCTGGAAGCGCCCGAAGGTTCGCAATTACTGTTGGTGGCAAACTCTGATTTCTGTCGCTGGCAACCCAACGAGAAAACGTTCTGATTTACCAGTGGCCCATACCCATATGACCGCCACCACCGCAGCCGCCGTAGCCCATGCCCATTCCGGCTCCGCGCGGAATACCCGCTTCAGCCATCGCAATATCCCGTTTCACCCGTAACTCATCTAACGACTGACGCAAATTCTCCATCTCTTTGGCGACCGCGTTAATTTTGCTGCTATCCGGTGGGTTCGCGGCTAACAGGGCATTGTATTCATAACGCTTCGTCACCAGTTGCTGTTGCAGTGCGCTGCTTTGAGCGTAAAAGTCATTATGGATTTTCTGCCACGCTGTCTGTTGTTCGCTGGTCAAAGGCGCGGCATTTTGCTGCCACATACCGTGTCCGCCGTGAGCAAATGCAGATGTCGATCCCATCGCCATTGCTGAAAGCGCCATCATTACCAGGGCAATTTTCGTGTTCCGTTTCATGGTTAATCCTCCAGTGGTTGTCTTACTTCGGGTATTGCATCTTTCGTGCCAACGGCGAAACGCTGATATGACGGGTAATCTGGCATGATAAACGAGTAAAAATGACTCGCCTGTTGTGGGTAGCGAGTCATTTTTACTCATTGAAACTTAAGCCTTTGTGTTACAGCGCAGGGTAAGCGCTGATAAAAGATGGCATGATTTCTGCTGTCAGAAAGGGATGAGCAGGCAAAGAAGAAGATGCGTTTTATGCAACGTTCTAAAGACTCCTTAGCTAAATGGTTAAGCGCGATCCTCCCCGTGGTCATTGTTGGGCTGGTGGGGCTGTTTGCGGTGACAGTGATTCGCGATTATGGGCGCGAGACTGCTGCCGCCAGACAAACGCTGCTGGAAAAAGGCAGTGTACTTATTCGTGCTCTTGAATCCGGCTCGCGCGTTGGTATGGGGATGCGTATGCATCATGCGCAGCAGCAGGCCTTACTTGAAGAAATGGCCGGGCAGCCTGGAGTACGTTGGTTTGCGGTCACGGATGAACAAGGAACAATCGTGATGCATAGCAACTCCGGCATGGTGGGAAAACAGCTTTATTCCCCGCAGGAAATGCAGCAGTTACATCCGGGAGATGAAGAAGCGTGGCGGCGGATCGATAGCGCAGACGGCGAGCCTGTTCTGGAAATTTATCGCCAGTTTCAACCGATGTTTGCTGCTGGAATGCACCGGATGCGCCATATGCAGCAGTATGCCGCGACACCACAAGCAATTTTTATCGCTTTCGACGCCAGTAACATTGTGAGTGCTGAAGATCGTGAGCAGAGAAACACCTTGATTATCCTCTTCGCCCTGGCGACGGTCTTGCTGGCAAGCGTGTTGTCATTCTTCTGGTATCGCCGATATCTGCGCTCGCGGCAGCTATTGCAGGATGAAATGAAGCGCAAAGAGAAGCTGGTGGCACTGGGGCATCTTGCGGCAGGCGTTGCCCACGAAATCCGTAACCCACTTTCCTCGATTAAAGGGCTGGCGAAATACTTTGCCGAACGCGCGCCAGCAGGGGGAGAAGCGCATCAACTGGCGCAGGTGATGGCGAAAGAAGCTGACCGTTTAAACCGCGTGGTAAGCGAGTTGCTGGAACTGGTTAAGCCAACGCATCTGGCTTTGCAGGCGGTGGAGCTCAACACGCTGATTAGCCACTCATTACAGCTGGTAAGCCAGGATGCAAACAGCCGGGAGATCCAGTTACGCTTTACCGCCAACGACACATTACCGGAAATTCAGGCCGATCCGGACAGGCTGACTCAGGTCCTGTTGAATCTCTATCTCAATGCTATTCAGGCGATTGGTCAGCATGGCGTGATTAGCGTGACGGCCAGCGAAAGCGGCGCGGGCGTGAAAATCAGCGTTACCGACAGCGGTAAGGGAATTGCGGCAGATCAGCTTGAAGCCATCTTCACCCCGTACTTCACCACCAAAGCCGAAGGCACCGGACTGGGGCTGGCGGTCGTGCATAATATTGTTGAACAACACGGTGGTACAATTCAGGTCGCAAGCCAGGAGGGAAAAGGCGCAACGTTCACCCTCTGGCTTCCGGTCAATATTACGCGTAAGGACCCACAAGGATGACGCACGATAATATCGATATTCTGGTGGTGGATGATGACATTAGCCACTGCACTATTTTGCAGGCTTTACTGCGCGGCTGGGGCTATAACGTCGCGCTGGCGAACAGCGGGCGACAGGCGCTGGAGCAGGTGCGGGAGCGAGTTTTTGATCTTGTGCTTTGCGATGTGCGAATGGCGGAGATGGACGGCATTGCCACGCTAAAAGAGATCAAAGCGTTAAATCCGGCGATTCCGGTACTGATTATGACCGCATACTCCAGCGTCGAGACGGCGGTAGAGGCACTGAAAACCGGGGCGCTGGATTATCTCATCAAGCCGCTGGATTTCGATAACCTGCAGGCGACGCTGGAAAAGGCGCTCGCGCATACGCACAGTATTGACGCTGAAACGCCTGCGGTGTCTGCCAGCCAGTTCGGTATGGTCGGTAAAAGCCCGGCGATGCAACACCTGCTCAGTGAAATCGCCCTCGTCGCGCCATCGGAAGCCACGGTGCTGATCCACGGCGATTCCGGCACCGGTAAAGAGCTGGTCGCCAGGGCGATTCACGCCAGTAGCGCACGGAGTGAAAAACCACTGGTAACGCTCAACTGTGCGGCACTCAACGAATCCTTGCTGGAATCTGAATTGTTCGGTCACGAAAAAGGGGCGTTTACCGGGGCCGACAAACGGCGGGAGGGGCGCTTTGTTGAGGCGGACGGCGGCACGTTGTTTCTCGATGAAATTGGCGATATCTCGCCGATGATGCAGGTGCGTCTGCTACGTGCGATTCAGGAGCGCGAAGTTCAGCGTGTCGGCAGCAACCAGACCATCTCGGTTGATGTCCGGCTGATTGCGGCGACTCATCGCGATCTTGCCGCAGAGGTGAATGCCGGGCGTTTTCGCCAGGATCTCTACTATCGCCTGAACGTGGTGGCGATTGAAGTTCCGTCGCTGCGTCAGCGGCGGGAAGATATTCCTCTGCTGACAAACCATTTTCTTCAGCGCTTTGCCGAGCGTAATCGCAAGGCGGTAAAAGGTTTTACGCCCCAGGCGATGGATCTGCTGATTCACTACGACTGGCCGGGAAATATTCGTGAACTGGAAAACGCGGTGGAACGGGCGGTGGTGCTGCTGACCGGGGAATATATTTCCGAACGCGAGCTGCCGCTGGCGATTGCGAGTACGCCGATCCCGCTGGTACAAAGTCAGGATATTCAGCCGCTGGTGGAAGTCGAAAAAGAGGTGATTCTTGCGGCACTGGAGAAAACGGGCGGCAACAAAACCGAAGCCGCCCGTCAGTTAGGGATCACGCGCAAAACGCTCTTGGCAAAACTGTCGCGTTAGTTCTGCTCGCGTTCGATAGCGCGCCAGCCGATATCTTTCCGGCAGAAGCAGTCGTCCCAATGGATATCGGTCATTAAGGCATAAGCGCGTTTCTGCGCTTCTGCCACGGTATGACCCAGCGCGGTGACGCACAGTACGCGCCCGCCGCTGGTCACTACCTGCTCGTCATCCGCCAGTTTCGTGCCCGCGTGGAACACTTTGCCGTCAGACACTTCTTCCAGCGGCAGGCCGTGGATCACATCGCCGGTGCGGTAATCGCCCGGATATCCACCCGCAGCCATCACCACGCCGAGAGAAGCGCGTTCATCCCACTCGGACGTTTTCTCGTCCAGCTTGCCTTCACAGGCTGCCAGGCAGAGTTCAACCAGATCGGACTTCATGCGCAGCATAATCGGTTGGGTTTCTGGATCGCCAAAGCGGCAGTTAAATTCAATAACCTTCGGATTGCCCTGTTTGTCGATCATCAGGCCCGCGTAGAGAAAACCAGTGTAGGTGTTGCCTTCTGCCGCCATGCCTTTCACGGTTGGCCAGATGATTCGTTCCATCGTGCGCTGATGAACCTCATCGGTCACTACTGGCGCAGGGGAGTAAGCGCCCATCCCGCCGGTGTTCGGCCCGGTATCTTTATCGCCTACGCGTTTGTGATCCTGGCTGGTGGCCATCGGCAGCACATGCTCACCGTCCACCATCACGATAAAGCTCGCTTCTTCGCCGTCGAGGAACTCTTCGATAACGATGCGATGCCCCGCGTCGCCAAAAGCGTTGCCCGCCAGCATATCGTGAACAGCCGCTTCCGCTTCTTCCTGCGTCATCGCCACGATAACGCCTTTCCCGGCAGCCAGACCGTCAGCTTTAATGACGATTGGCGCGCCTTTCTCACGCAGATACGCCAGCGCAGGTTCTACCTCGGTGAAGTTCTGGTATTCCGCCGTAGGGATCTGATGGCGGGCCAGGAAATCCTTGGTAAACGCTTTCGAGCCTTCCAGCTGCGCGGCACCTGCGGTTGGGCCGAAGATTTTCATCCCGGCGGCGCGGAAGGTATCGACCACGCCTTTCACCAGCGGCGCTTCCGGGCCGACGATGGTTAGATCGATCTTTTCGTTTTGCGCGAAATCCAGCAGCGCCGGGATATCGGTTACGCCGATAGCGACGTTTTGCAGTGCAGGCTCCAGCGCAGTGCCTGCGTTACCCGGAGCAACAAAAACAGTTTCAACCAGCGGCGACTGGGCCGCTTTCCAGGCCAGCGCGTGCTCGCGCCCGCCGTTACCAATCACTAATACTTTCATCTATTGCTCCATTAATGGCGGAAGTGGCGCATGTCGGTGAAGAGCATTGCAATACCGTGCTCGTCGGCGGCGGCAATTACTTCGTCATCACGGATAGAACCGCCAGGCTGGATTACACAGGTCACACCCGCAGCGGCGGCGGCATCAATACCGTCGCGGAACGGGAAGAATGCGTCAGAAGCCATCGAGGAACCTTTCACTTCCAGGCCTTCATCGGCCGCTTTAATACCGGCGATTTTCGCGGAGTACACACGGCTCATCTGGCCTGCGCCAATACCGATGGTCATATTGTTTTTGGCGTAGACAATGGCGTTAGATTTCACGAACTTCGCCACCTTCCAGCAGAACAGCGCATCACGCAGCTCCTGTTCAGTCGGCTGACGTTTGGTGACGACGCGCAGTTCTTCCGCGCCGACCATGCCCAGATCGCGATCCTGAACCAGCAGACCGCCGTTCACGCGTTTGAAATCAAGACCCGGAACACGCTCGCCCCACTGACCGCAGGTCAGGACGCGTACGTTCTGTTTGGCGGCGGTGATTTTCAGGGCTTCTTCGCTGGCGGACGGCGCAATAATCACTTCAACAAACTGACGAGAAATGATGGCCTGCGCGGTTTCCGCATCCAGCTCGCGGTTAAAGGCGATAATGCCGCCGAATGCGGAGGTCGGGTCGGTTTTGTACGCGCGATCGTAAGCATCAAGAATGGAATTGCCGATAGCCACGCCGCAAGGGTTGGCGTGCTTCACAATCACACATGCCGGCTCGGCGAACTCTTTCACGCACTCCAGCGCCGCATCGGTATCGGCGATGTTGTTATAAGAGAGGGCTTTACCCTGAACCTGGGTTGCGGTAGCAACGGAGGCTTCTTTGACATTCTCTTCTATATAGAAGGCAGCCTGCTGGTGGCTGTTCTCGCCGTAACGCATATCCTGCTTCTTAATGAAGTTCAGGTTCAGCGTGCGTGGGAAGCGACCGGCGGCTTCTTTGCTTTCACCGTGGTAAGCCGGAACCATGCTGCCGAAGTAGTTGGCAATCATGCTGTCGTAGGCGGCGGTGTGTTCGAAGGCTTTGATGGCAAGGTCAAAGCGAGTTTCCAGAGTCAGGGAGCCTTCATTGGCATCTATCTCTTTAATAATGGCGTCGTAGTCGCTGCTCTTCACCACGATGGCGACATCTTTATGGTTCTTGGCGGCAGAGCGCACCATCGTCGGGCCGCCGATATCGATGTTCTCAACCGCATCTTCCAGCGAGCAGCCTTCACGAGCAACGGTCTGGGCGAACGGATACAGGTTAACAACCACCATATCGATAGGCTGGATCTGATGTTCTTCCATAATGGTATCGTCCTGGCCGCGACGGCCCAGAATGCCACCATGTACTTTCGGATGCAGGGTCTTCACGCGTCCATCCATCATCTCCGGGAAACCGGTGTAATCGGAAACTTCGGTTACCGGCAGACCTTTTTCTGCTAACAGACGGGCAGTGCCCCCTGTAGACAGCAGCTCCACACCGCGTGCGGAAAGTGCCTGGGCGAATTCGACGATACCGGCTTTGTCAGAAACACTGAGCAGAGCGCGGCGGACTGGACGACGTTGTTGCATGGTAAATCCCCTGGATTTGACTATTACAGAGAGCGTTAGCTGAATTTTTCGCGAAAAACTCAGCTAACGCCCCTAACGGGGCATCCTTATTTTTCGCCCGCATTGTAACGAAAACGTTTGCGCAACGCTCGCGAATTTTTCTCTTTCAATGGTGATCACAATTTTGACAGTGTTTACCGTGGGAAAAATACAGAAATTACATTGATGATTGTGGATAACTCTGTGCGTAAAAAGGTATAAAGCGGGGTTTTGCTGGGGAATGCAGCAGTCAGTCATTTTTCTGCAATTTTTCTATTGCGGCCTGCGGAGAACTCCCTATAATGCGCCTCCATCGACACGGCGGATGTGAATCACTTCACACAAACAGCCGGTTCGGTTGAAGAGAAAAATCCTGAAATTCAGGGTTGACTCTGAAAGAGGAAAGCGTAATATACGCCACCTCGCGAC
>NZ_JBJQJP010000035.1:0-34854 GCF_046487365.1 Escherichia sp. WS1451 | reverse complement strand
ATCAAAAAAGAATAAAACTCAGTCTTGGGGGACTCAGCCCGGTAGAATACCGGACTGAGTATCAAAAAGCCGGTTAACTGAAACTGTCCAGGTTTTGGGGTTCAGTTCAGTTCACGCCGCATCCGGCATGAACAACGCGCTCGTTGTCAGCAATCTGATTGGTATCATTTTTGCCATTACCATTCCTCGCGCAGCTTACGCTGGTATTCGACACCATCTTCCTCACTCCCTTGCCAGATGCCAAAAGCACTGGCTCTTGCTGTTTGCGATTGATTTACCAGGTATTGCTCTACCGCTTCCCGTAATAGCTCCGCACGAGGAAGATTACGCTGCACCTCGAGATCATCAAGTTGCTTAAACAACTCATTCGATAAATTGAGTAAAATTCTGCCCATATCTATACCTGCCAGAGAGTTCATAAATATCTCGCCAATATCATTTTTGAATCTATGGAGAGAAAAGTACCTTTGTCGAATGCTTAAAGAAAGTGCATTTACGTATCACTTTTTATTTTTGCGAGGCGTTTTCCAGATATGATGTAACAGTTGCAGTTATTATAAGTTCAAGTAAAACAGTCTTGTATTAATATCAGAATAAGGGCATCTGATTTTTATATTCAAGAATAATATATTTTTTGTCATTCCTTATGCTCCTTACACTGATCATCAACACCCACTGTCTCCCCCTTTTGCCTGCCACCCTTTGCTTTACGCACCGGGAATTGCTGACGTTCCAGATATTGCTCTACCGCTTCGCGTAAAATTGCAGATCGTGAAACCTTACGCCAGCCCCTAAGCTTGTTCAGCCGTTTAATTGCCTCTTCTGATAAATGAAGAAAAACCGTATTCATCGCCATTACCAATACCTTACATATATGACTCATTAATGTATGTGCGAAAATTACGCCGAAAAATCATTTAAAAAAAGCGGATTTTTGCATGCTGTTTTGTTTTTGCGAGACGTTTTCCAGAAATAATAAGAACGTTGCAGTTGTTTCATTTGTTAATCAAAAATGGTTTAGTTATCGCCCAGGATGAGATATGGGTGCTATAAATATATTATATTCAGGGATATTTATTTTTTGATTGGGTCTTCATTTGCATAATCTGAATGGTGTACCCGAAAAACGTCAGCATCCTAACAGCACCAGGATTTAAGGTGAAATTTAACATCCATCACAGACCGTTCAATGCTGCCACCAACCGGTCTTTACTTGCTCGTCGTTATAATTTTGTTGGTAACAGTTTGGGAAACAAGGAATTCCTTCCGGAACACCCCCGGTATCATCCGATAGCATTGACGTCAATCATCGGCGCGACGATGAGTTTTTTTAATCGCATCATAGGGTGGCAACGGTCAGCACGATACGGGTCATAGCAAAACTCCTGCACAGGCGGCCACTATGCCGCTTTCACAGGAGTTCTGAATGCTGGTGCTTTCTGTATGGCATCGCCATGCCCCTCGCGGCTAAGCGCCTGCACACATCTCTCTTTGAATGTCATTTTTGCAATGCATTGTCCGAATTCTGATAATCCTAATGAGTTTTACCCGTCAGACTCCCATCCCTACGGTATACGAGCTAGATTCATGAATGAAATCGACATTTTTAAAAAACGAATCTTGTAAAACATCAGTGTTGATATTACCTTGAAACCCAACATTGAATTTGTTAGAGACATGAAGAACTCGAATATCAAAAAGGTCTTTTAATATCATTAATTCTTCGGCTGTTAATGAATCGCAGTTAAAATATCCCTGTTGCTCAAAAAGATTTTCTATTTCTCCATCATCAGCGAGGCGTTTTTCAAAGAGTGTTTGCAACATCGAGTTGCCAAGGACAATGGATATCGTGCGATCTTTCGCAGATTTACACCCCATCACAACGGCAACATTCGTATCCCCCTCAGGAGTTTCATTTATCGCCGTCGCTAAAATGGTGGTCAAACACGCAAACGGAACTGTATTTCTTTCGTGATTTAATTTATCTACCAGCTCATTCCATTTATCAAAAGCCGGGCGATATTTGTTGCGCACAGAAGCATCCAACTGGGTAAACAATTGAGCCATGCGATTTTTTATCATCTCGATATCCGGCGAACCAGAAAGACTTTGTGCATAATACGGTCCTGATGATGTTGCATACATTAAAGCCGAGCCCACACCTGTCGCCATGATGGGCGCAGCCACGGTTTTGGCAAGGGCGACGCTGCGATGGCTATGCGCTTCACAGGCTAAAGGAACATATTCCACTGACTGCGGTAATTCCTCACATGCCTCCCTCATCATTGCGGTATGCTTTACAAACAACGGTTTTTCACTGCCCAAAAAAACTTTCTGCTTAATTGCACTAAGAAAACGTAAATCAAAAATGATTGTTTTTGGTTTATTATTTTTTGGCACATTTCCTATTATCCCGCTAAGAACCTTTCTTGCTGCATGGAGATTTTTTTGCACAGCACATAACACAATTGACGAAGCCTTCTCTACTGCATTATTGATTTTAATTTTAAAATCTGCATGATATACGTTGACGGGCAATGCAAGTATATCTTCCCCTACATCTTTGGCTGAGTATTTATTTGTGATCGACGGTCGTGAATCCACGAGAAAACTTAGCTGCAAATTATGCTCTATATTACCAGCTGTTTTTGTAGTGTGATTAAACATAGAGATGCCACCTCTCATTCTTTCACACATATCCTCAACTTTTTCACTTCGTTCTTGAGGCAATTTGGCTTTAACGTTAATTTGATGATTTTTACCCGTGCATTCCTTAACTACAAGAGGAATGTTATCTAAAGTGCCATACAGGCTAATAACGTCACCAGGATTTTTATCATGTAAGTAAGTTTGATTAATACTTGAAGCATTCACAAAGAGGTCAATATTATAACTGTTTATAACTTCACCTACATCAAATGTGTAGTGCTTACTCTGGAGGCTGCCATCCTTGTTTAATTGTATATCAATCAATATATCCCCGGACTTTGTCACCATATCTTTGCCATAAACCATTTGCATAGCCATTTCGAGGAGATTTTTATCTAACTGATTGCGGACGTTGAGTAAGCGACTACCAAATAATTTATATACTGTTCCCGTCATTGCCAGCGCTGCACTTTCTGGTACTTTGCGTTTCCACAGTGAGGTTTCTTTATTTTTAAACAGGTCATATTTATTATTACTCGACAACCCGAGTTTAAGTTCGTTAACACAATCGCACAGTTGCTCCTCACCTTCCATTTTAAGGCGATGTGAAAAATCATTTAATAGCGTTTGCTTCGGTGATTCATTACTCATTAGTTGTTTTTCTAAATTAACAACAGAATAACTTTCTTGTTTAATGAGATTAATATTTGCAACCATTACAGCCTCCTTCCCACGGTTTAAGAGCAAACATGCCACATAATTATTTACAACATCCAGAAGCAGTAAATGAATGATACTGACAATGACGCCAGTCCATTATCTTTGCATAATGTTTGTTAGCTATAGATTTTAAAAATATTTATGAGAAAAGTATGGTACCAGAGGGGATTTTGACTATCAAAAATCGCTCAAACCTGAACTAAGATGATGAATTAAGCATTATCAGCGATAATTGCCACTCAGCTCTACAAATAATATTTAAATGCTCCTGAACAGTGATGTAGCAAGACACGTATGGAGCCAACGAAGAATAAAAATTTATGGAGTTCTTATTCAATATAACCGAAATAGTCAGGGGCTGATGTAAATGACCTGAAAGAATGAGAGAGGCAGCACCGCCCCTCTCCATCAGCTACTCTTCTTCATTCCCGCCCTCTTCATAGGGGCCAAATGGCTTCGCGGGCAGAACGATATACGTGCCTTCAAACACTGCACCCGGCGTCTCGTCGCCAAAGATTTCGACCTGCATTTGTACCCGCGCTTTGCGCCCGCGCGCCAGACGGTCGAGATCGCCGCTTAAGGCACCGAGGTCGGCTACCGCATGAGGTTTACCGCTAATCGGCTTGCTGTAGCGAATATGCGCATCCGCCAGAATAATCGTACCGCCCAGATGGCGTTCACGCAGCATCAGCCAGATAAGTCCCCAACCGGTGAGCGTTGCCAGTGAGAATAAACTCCCGGCAAACAGCGTATGGTGCGGATTCTGATTACCGGTTTCCGGCATGGTGGTGATAAATTTTTGCCCGGTATATTGCTGAATGCGCACGCCCATTTTTTCACTCAGCGGGATATGTTCGTACCACGCCTGTTGCAGCTGCGCGCACCAGTCGCCGCGATGCAAAATATCATCCAGAGTGGCAACGGGTTTAATCATCAAAAAATGGCGAATCGGCGTGGTGGTTGGGGTAGTGATCTCCCCTTGATTGACAAACCCCAGTTTGGCAAAAAACTCCACCGCGTCTTCACGGGCACTACAGGTCACGCGCTTAACGCCTTCCTGACGCGCCACCGACTCAAGGGTCATCGCCATCAGCGTTCCTAACCCTTTGTCCTGCACGTCGGGATGAACGGCCATAAAGCGAATGGACGCTTCATTGTCGGCATTAATATACAGTCGGCCTACCGCCACCAGATTACCCTGCTCGTCGACGACCATCTGGTGATGCGCCATCGCATCCCACGCGTCGCGTTCCGAACCTTTCGGTTGATGCAGGGGCTTACGCAACATTTCCCAGCGAAACTGATAGTAACGCTCTAATTCTTCTTCTGTTTGTGGAACCCGAAGGTGATACATAGCGATACTCTCTCTTGTTTCCCGTGACAACCCTGGAAGCTGGCTCATACCTGCAACCAGAATGTCACGGGGCCATCATTGACCAGCGATACCTGCATATCGGCAGCGAAGCGTCCTGTTTGCGTGTTCATCTCTTGCTGACGGCAGCGTTCGACGAAATAGTCATATAACGCCTCTGCGCGATCCGGTGATGCACCTTTGGAGAAACTTGGACGCATCCCCCGTTCGGTATCTGCGGCGAGGGTAAACTGGGAAACCACCAGCACACTGCCGCCCGCCTGTTGCACGTTGAGGTTCATCTTGCCTTCGGCATCGCTAAAGATGCGATAGCCGAGCACACGCTCGCACAGACGGTTTGCTTTCTGTTCGTCGTCATCCTTTTCGACACCCAATAACACCAAAAGTCCCGCGCCAATTTCGCCCGTCACTTCTCCCTCCACGGTGACGCTGGCACGGGTTACGCGTTGAATTAATGCAATCATGGTTCGTCGTCTTCTTCTTGTTCAGCTGCTTGCTTTAGTTTGCGGTATTCCCCGAGAGTGACAGTAATTTCCGCGCCAAGCAAGACGATACACCATGTCCAGTAGACCCAGACAAAGAGAATGGGGATCACCGCCAGCACACCGTAAATGAGCTGATATGAGGGGAACATGGTGATATAAAGCGCGAAACCTTTCTTTCCTGCTTCGAACAGGAGTGCGGCGACAAACGCGCCGACAATCGCGTCGCGATTAGGTACGCGGATGGTAGGAACAATGCTGTACAGCAACCAGAAGGAGATCCACGACAACAGCAGCGGAAAAATACGCAGCACGTTGTCGATGACAGTATTGAGATCGCTCGCCCAGCGCAGGGAGAGCAAATAGGAACTGATCGCCAGACTGGCCCCTGCCAGCAGCGGCCCCAGCGTTAAAATCATCCAGTACACGGCAAACGAGTAAATTTTTGGTCGCGCTCGTTTACTGCGCCAGATGGTATTCAACGCGCTATCGATGGAGTACATCAACAATAACGCCGTGACGATCAGCCCGCACGCCCCAACGGCGGTCATCTTGTTGGAATTGGCAACAAATTGTTCGATATACCGCTGAATAACATCGCCAGTAGCAGGCAGAAAGTTGGCAAAAATAAAGTGACGCAACTGAATGCTGACGTCGGAAAACATGGGAAAAGCGGCGAAAAGCGCAAAAACAACGGCAACCAGCGGCACTAATGAGAGCAACGACACATAGGCAAGGTTACCTGCCAGGGTTGTCATGTTGTCCTCATCAATGCGTTGCCAGAGTAGTTTTAGCCAGGCCCATAGTGGACGGGTACGGTGCCTGGCTTTGTCCTGAATGGTTTTTAGCATAACACCTTCGCGAAATAGTCCGGGATGGTGGTTTTATCTTTCACCAGAATACTGGTAATGCCTAGCTGATTCGCTCCTTCTATATTATCGGCGTTATCGTCGAAAAAGACCGTATCGCTGGGTGAAAAACCTTCTGCCTGCAAAACATGCTGATAAATTCGTGCTTCAGGTTTGCGCATCCCCAGATCTTGCGACAGATAGATATGGTCAGCAGCATCACGAATTTCCGGGTATTCTTCCGGCCAGAAGGTGGTATGCAGGCGGTTGGTATTGGAAAGCACCACCACGCGATGCCCCTGCTCACGCAGTTTATGCATGATGGCGATCACTTCCGGTCGTAGCGCAACAAATACCGCCTGCCAACCGTGGGAGAACTGCTCATAGCTTAGCGGCAGGGCCATCTCATGACACAGCGCCTCTGCGAACGCTTCGTCGCTAATTTCCCCACGCTCATGCTGATGAAACGCCTCGCCCATGTGGAAACTCTTCTTAAGCGTAGCCAGTGGAACACGCGTTAAATCGCTCCAGGCCCCCAGCACACGGTTAAAGTCGATATCGACAATCACATTACCTAAATCAAAGATATAGAGCATTTTTGCCTCCTTTCGCGCCACAAGAAATTAACTGTAGCGGGAAAGGATGGGTTTGGCTATGTGGCAATAAGGGTAATCTTGTGATGCTGATTGCGAAAAAGCAGAGTAATTTCACTGGCTTTTTCGCAATAGATGAATGGTTAAGATTCAGGTGTAAATTGCCAACGAGTTTCGATGACCAGCGGCCTATCTGGTGTCACCAATTCCGGCGTTAGATTTATTGCGTTAGGTGCCTGAGTCAGCGGGTTAATACAGGTGGCATCGGGCTGTTTATCAAATACCACCAGACTGTTTGCAGAAGAGATCATGGTCATCGCGAGTTTACCAGGCCACAGTAACTTAACCTTCACCCCGTTATAAAAACCAAAACAGTCATCCCAGGGACCGGCTTGAGGAGAGATACGATTTCCAGTTGGCAGTTCATCACTACCCGCTTCTTCTTGCCAGTCCGCATCAAAAAGCACCTGCAACGATTCTGTATTTTGCGGAGTCAGCTTTTTCGCAAACCACGGATGCCAGCCTGCGGAGGCCGGGAATGTATCGGCATATGAATGGACTTCCAGTTGCAAAACCAGCGCATCGTTCTCCAGCAAAAAAGTCTGAATCACTTCCCCTTGCCAGGGCCACGGTGAAGCCAGGGGCATACGTAAAGTCAGGGAATCTGCTGTTTTGTCGATGATTTCCCACGTTGAGTAACAAGCCATACCATGCAACGCATGTGGTGGTTTATTGGCGGGTAAAGAATAACATTGCCCACCAGCATTCAGCGTCGCATTCCCCAGTCGCCCTGCCCACGGCACCATTGGGAAACAGCCATACTGAAAAGCTCTGCGCTGCGGCTGCCATTGGCGTAATACTTCAGAACCAAATGCCTTTAACGAGGTTATCCTGGCACCATCATGCGGATAAATCTGCAGGTGAATATTGCCTTTTTCCAGCGTCACTAACTCTCCTACAGGCCCAGGCCATGGCGCGTCAAACGCCTGTTGTAGCGCCAGGTAATGCTCGTTTTTTCGTTCAGTTTTCATGAGATTGTTCCCTGATGTAGCGGTAAGAAGCGGTTTCTTGTTCATCGGTCGGCTCAATCAGCCAGACGCAAACAAAGGAAAGAACTGAGACAGCAAATAAAAACAGAGCGACATACCACGGTTTTCCTCCCCCTAGCGCCAGCAAACTTGAGGCGATAAGGGGGCTTAGTCCGCCAAGAATCGCGGAAAATTGATAAGCAAAAGAAAGGCCGGTATATCGTACTTTGGTACCGAACATGCGGGTGAAAAGTGTTGGCTGCACGGCAAACATCATCGTCGGACCTAAGTTGTAGCCGAGGATCATACTGCACCAGATGATGAGCGTACTTTTGCTATCCAGTAATAAGAAGAAAGGAAACGCGAACAGGACACAAAATCCTGCTCCCGACAAATACAGACTTTTTTGACCTATACGATCTGATAACCATCCAACCAATGGACAACTGAAAATACCGATCGCCGAGGCAATCAACATACCCGTCAGGGGAATATCTCGCGACAATGCTAATTGGCTGGAAATATAGACAATACCAAAGGCGTTAATAATATTAGAGGAGACACTTTCCGCCAGCCTCGCACCCAGTGCCAATAAAATATTTCGTGGATGTTTTTTGAATAATTCAATCAACGGAGGAACGGACTTTTCTTTATTATTCGTCGTTTTTTGCTTTTGAAAATCCAGTGTTTCTTCGGTATGCAGGCGGATAAACAGCCCAACGATCAACATCACCGCAGAAAGCCAAAACGGAATGCGCCATCCCCAGGAGAGAAACTGCTCCGAAGTAAGAAAATGGTTACAGAGAGCAAAAATACCGGTTGCCAGCATAATACCCACAGACGCAGCCGTTTGCGGGAGTGAACCTAAAAATCCGCGTCGGGATTCGGGCGCTGATTCTATGGTCATCAATGCCGCTCCGCCGTACTCGCCACCAAGACCAAAGCCCTGAATCAAACGCAGCACCATTAATACAAGCGGTGCCCAAATGCCAATTTCCTGATACGTCGGAATAAAACCAATCAAAAATGTGGAGCAACCGACAATAGCCAGCGTCCAGATAAGTGTTATTTTTCGCCCGATTTTATCGCCAAAATGACCAAAGACGATGCCACCTAAAGGACGAGTCAGAAAACCGACACCAAAGGTCGCAAAGGCGGCTATAAGACCTATAAAAGGATCGCTGTCTGGATAAAACAGCGGTGCAAATACCAGTCCTGCTGCCGTGCCAAAAATAAAGAAGTCATACCATTCCATTAACGCGCCTGCGAAACTGCCCATAACGACACGTCTCATGGCTTTACCGGAAAGCCCTTCACGCGGTGCGGGTAACTTTTCAGACATAATTTTCCTCTCCTGGTAGGCGAGAAATCTGGGATACGAACCACTAAACGTGGGCAGTTTGAATTAATGCGCATCGGTTTAAGCCGATGCGCATTAATTTATTTCTTCAATTCAGCCAGAACCTCTGCATCCTCAGCATCAACATTTGCACCCAGTGGTTCCCAATTAATCAATACGCAGGTCAGGAACCCCAGGAATGGCACGATTGCCAACCAGTAAAACGCTTCAGTTTTCAACGCACCCCACAGCATCGGCCAGAAAATGAGTCCTGCAATTGCCCCTGTGCGCATAATAGCGCGGGCAAATCCGACCCCAGTAGGGCGAATAGCGGGAGGATAAGAGAGTGTGGCAATGGTCATGCCCAGCCCACCAGGACCCGCTGAATGGAAGAAAATAATTGATCCCAATAACCCTAAAGACAGCCAGGGATTAGTCGTTGCCAGTGCGCCTAACGACAGCAATGCTAAGGTCACAACAGCAAATCCATACATCGACTGTCGGCGAGTACCCAGTCGTTGGAGAATAAACGAGCCGATCATCCCGCCTGTCACCCCACAAAGGGCATTCACGACGGCAGAACCGGTCAACGCGCCAGTAAGCCCGCCACTTATTATTCCCGCCAACGTAAGAGGAAGATAAACACCTACGGCGTTATATTGCCACGCCTGCATGGTTGCCACGACACAGCCAAGAATGGTGCGTTTGCGGTAACGATCATTAAATAAGATGCCATATCCACCACTGTATTTATTCTCTGCTTTTTCCGAGAATTTCGCTTCTGTTGTACCCGATGCCGCAACGCGAGCCTGAACACCATAACGTTTTCCCAGAATGTCGCACGCTTCCTGGTAACGCCCGACGCGTGCGGCCCACATTGCGGATTCACCAATAAAGAAGTAACGCAAAATCATGAAGATGACTGCAAAAATAGCTCCGATGAATATTCCGTAACGCCACAATTGTTCTTCAGCGATACCCGACAGAAGCAGCGGCAAAAGTACCAAATAAACAACGGTTGTCGAAACATACCAGGCCATTTGCCAGAGGTTGACCGACGTTCCGGTTTTCTTCGACGTTGAACCACGAAGCTCTGCCACGGCATTGGTTGCCAAAGGGAAGTCGATGCCTAAACCAAAGCCCATGATGACGCGGCACACCAGCACCCACCAGATACTGGGAGCAATAGCTACCGCTGCAGCACCGATGGTGCACAGCCCCATGCCAATAATAAATGCCCGCTTTTGCCCAAAGCGGTTTATTACTCGGTTCGCTAATAAACCGCCAATTAACGCGGCGATTAATACTGATGCATTGACGGTTGCAGCAAGACCCGGCGAAATGCCGAATTGAGCGGCAATGTATTTATTACCAAACCCCACCATCGCCGCCTGGTAGGCATCAATCAATATGCCGCCCAAAGCAATAAAAATAACGCCGATACTGGTGTTGATTGCAGAGTTCTTATTAACAATATCAATTACGTCCTGTGGCCGACTAATTGAATAAGTTGCAGGACTGGTGATTTGACTCATCGCAGTGTCCTTTTTAATTGTTGTAGGGTGGCGCTGACGTGACGCAGCGCCAGACAGAGATT
Organism: Escherichia sp. WS1451; assembly: GCF_046487365.1. Taxonomy (NCBI): domain Bacteria; kingdom Pseudomonadati; phylum Pseudomonadota; class Gammaproteobacteria; order Enterobacterales; family Enterobacteriaceae; genus Escherichia; species Escherichia sp. WS1451. Next base: position 24,226 of record NZ_JBJQJP010000035.1, on the reverse strand, counting down.
TAGAAAATCATTCCGGCACAAATTGCAGCATGACCTTTATGGAGTCATTTTGCTGCGCGCGTTCAAATGCCGCCGCTGCATCCTCAATGGCAAATAAATCGGTAACCAGTTCACTGGTATCAAACCGCCCATCCGCCAGCCATTCGATAACAGCATCGAAATCTTCAGGGATGTACATGCCAGAGTTGAGCAAGTCACGCTCGAAACGTTGCATCATCGGTAATGGTATTTCACGCGGCCCACTTGGTACGCCCATGCACACGACGGTGCCTCCGGCATATACACGGGTACATGCATCGTTAAGCGTGGCCTGCGCTGCAACGACATCAATCGCCCCCGTAAATCGCACATCTGCGGCCAGCTCACCTGGTGCCCAAACTTCTGCTGCGCCCAGCTTTAACGCCAGCGCGCGTTTGGCAGCGTCAGGTTCAATCACGGTAATCTTACCTGCCCCCATAATGCGCAGTGCCTGCACGATGGATAAGCCTATCGTTCCGGCACCAATTACCAGTATGCTTTCCAGAGAAGCTTTCGGCATTCGGTTAACGCAGTGACGGGCACAAGCCGCCGGTTCGGCAAAGGCCAACACTTTTAGCGGTAAAGAGGCTGGTGCGACATGGCAATTACGCGCAGGAACAATGTGTTGTGAGCGAGCAAAGCCCGGTGCGCGAAAACCAGCAACCTGCGGTGGTTCACAAAGATTAAAACGTCCTGCTTTGCAGGCTCGGCATTCCATGCAAGCCATGATGGGATCGACCACAACATGATCGCCCGGCTGTACATTTTTAACGTCGCTGCCAACTTCCGTAACGCGCGCTGCAATTTCATGACCGGGGACGACAGGTGGTTTGGCAAACGGATGACCGCCTTTCAGAACATGCAGATCCGAACCGCATATCCCATAGAACACAGGCGCAATCCGCACTTCGTGCGGTTTAAGTTCCTGGTGTGGTACTTCAACATATTGAGTGGTGACTTTCCCAATATCTGAAAATAAAACCTGGGTAATTTTATCCATTGTTATTCTCCAGAATCGATATCCATAGGGGATTAGCGTTGCGCGATACCTTCATCGACAATTTCTGCCAACCGTTGTAAACGAGGAACAGAGACATCGCGCAGCATAGTTTGTGGATCTTGTGCACCAACAACCGACGCCCAAACCGCTCGTCCAGCCAGGAAGCCCGACGCACCACCTTTCATGGCAATACTTACTGCACGGCCAAAAATATCGGCATCAACGCCAGAAGAAAGAATTACCCACGGCATCTTCATCTGATCGTTAAGTTGCTGACAGGCGGCAAGTAAGGTTTTTTCATCGCCTTTGCCCCCTAATGGCATCTCGGCTTTGTAAAGATCAGCCTCTGTTCCACCAAGCTCTGCGGCGGCGGCAACAATGGCGCTTTCACGATCAAAGTCCCAACCGCGACGAGGTGGACGCACCACAGGTTCAATAATGCTCACCAGCCCGGCACTACGGCAGCGACGAACAAATTTATCAACCATTGCCAGACGTTCCTCTGCGGGTTCATCTTCACGCCAGAGTACAAGTAATTTCATTGCCTTAGCCCCCATTTCACGGGCTTTATGCGGGTCGACGGACATATCTATTTCAACGCTATCAACCGGGATGCCATTACCTGGGATAAAAAGATCGGCAGCGACAATCAGGCCGCAAGAATTAGCAACAGCGCCCTGCTCGACTATTTGCTCAAGACAAAATTGTTTATCCGCCAGAACGGCAGAAGCATAAGGAGAAAGGATTCGGGTCGCGGCAACTTTAAAATCGGTGAGTACACTGTCGGCGATGGGTTTTGGCTGCCCTGCTGCCGCAAACATCAAGCGCATGGCCTCACGCTGATCGACAGCTAACATGGCAAATCCACCACCTGGGCGGGAGATATCTTTCAGCGTAAATGGGGTGAAGTGGGATGACATAGAAACTCCTGTTAATAGATAAAATTAAAGACCAGCCTGCTGGCGAACCTGATTTAGCAGGGCACTCCAGTCCTGCCGCCCTTTGCCGTCTTGACTTGCTGCAGCGTAATAACTTTCTGCTGCAATCCCCATATTGAGCGGTGCCCCCGTCTCCCGAGCGACGTCAACTGCAATACGCAGATCTTTCAACGCCAGATCCACCATGAAGGCGGGTGAAAGATCGCCTTTCAGCACTTTGCCAGGCCAGGTGGTCGTAAAATGTCCTTTCCCTGCTGCCGTACCACTCATCACCTTAATTGCGACATCAAGATTTAATCCCAGTGACTCACATAACACAGCGGCCTCGGAGGACAGCGCATTAAGCGCAATGCTCATATAGTTGTTAATTAGCTTCACGCGGATCCCCATTCCTGGGCCGCCAGCCTCGACCAGCTCATTACCCATGCACATGAGAATCGGGCGTGCACGTGCAATCTGCTCATCAGTGCCACCCGCTAAAATCAGCAATGTGCCATCAATCGCATTCACGGACGTTCTGCCCACGGGAGCGTCCATCATACTGATGCCTTTTTCTTGTAACTCCCGTATTAATGCATCGGTCTGTAAGGGATGAATAGTCGACATATCAATCAATAACGCGTCAGATGAAACAGCCTCACAGACGCCTTTTTCCCCCAACAGAACCTGTCGAACAATGTCACCATTGGGAAGCATAGTGATGATAAATTCAGCGCCTGCTGCTGCTTCCGCTGGGGTTTGTGCCGCAGTGGCCCCCTGCGTAACTAGCGCATCGACGGCCTGTGCATTGACATCAAATACCTGCAATGAATGCCCTTTTTGCAATAGATTGTTAGCCATTGGGCTACCCATCTGCCCCAGCCCGAGAAATGCAATGGTTGCCATGAATACTCTCCTGTCTGACATTGACAAAATAATGACAATTGAAAATTCGTTTTCGTCTGTTTTTGAGCATATTTGTAATTTATGTTCAAAAACACGACACGCATCACTAATTTGATCATTTGCGTCATTTAAATTGACCAAAGACGACAAAATTAAACAGGACAAGACAAATATGACCAGAATTGCATGCGTGGGTATCACAGTTCAGGACAGAATTTATTCTTTGCCCACTCTGCCGGAGGGCGGCGGGAAATATCAGGCAAATCATTATCTTGAGATTGGTGGCGGCCCGGCAGCAACAGCCGCTGTTGCAATCGCAAAGCTTGGCGTGGAGGTTGATTTCATCGGTCGCGTCGGCGATGACAGTTGTGGAAATACCTTACTTGCAGAACTTGAGGGTTGGGGCGTCAATACCGCATTTTGCCGCCGATATCCTAACGCCCGTTCGTCGCAATCAGCGATCCTCGTTGATCAGCATGGCGAACGGATTATCGTTAATTATCCAAGTCCTGATCTCGGTACTGATGCCGAATGGTTAGAAGCGATCGATTTCTCTCGTTATGATCTGATTCTGGCCGATGTTCGCTGGCATAGCGGTACTGAAAAAGCATTCTCGCTAGCGCGCCTTGCGGGTGTGACAACGCTTTTAGACGCCGATATGACACCGCAGGATATTTCTCCACTTGTCGCGCTTGCCGATCACGCCGTGTTCTCAACACCAGGGCTGAAACGCATGACTGGCCTGCAGTCACCTGAAGAAGGTTTGTTCCAGGCAACGACACAAACAGCAGGTAAAGTGTATGTTACGCTGGGTTCTGAAGGATCGTTGTGGATTGAAGATGGTCATTTGTGTCAACAGGAGGCATTTTCTGTCAATGTGGTTGATACCACTGGAGCAGGCGATGTTTTTCACGGCGCACTCGCGGTAGCGTTGGCAGAAAAAATGCCAACAAAAGAGGCTATTCGTTTTGCCAGTGCGGTTGCCGCGATGAAATGTACCCAGCCTGGCGGTCGGGCCGGCATTCCTAATCGTGAGCAAACCGAATCATTTTTGTCACTTTATGCGTAAAATGGTAAACATCTACCGAGGAGGGGCAAGGGAGTATTCATGAGTATCATCGAAGTGACAGGTAATCCACGCCATGACCAACTCGTTCATCTAATCGCAGAACGCGGTTATATGAATATTGAAGAACTGGCACAACTGCTGGATGTTTCAACGCAAACCGTGCGCCGGGATATCCGAAAACTCAGTGAGCAGGGCTTGATCACCCGTCATCATGGAGGGGCCGGGCGCGTCTCCAGCGTCATGAATACCGCTTTTGAGCAACGGGAACTTTCGCTCACCGCCGAGAAACGGGCGATCGCTGAGGCAGTCGCCGATTACCTTCCCGAACGCTGTACCGTCTTTATCACCATCGGTACAACCGTAGAAGCCGTTGCCAGGGCATTACTCAACCGGCGTGATTTACGCATTATCACTAACAGCCTACGTGTGGCACAGATTCTTTATAAGAATCAGGATATTGAAGTGATGGTGCCGGGAGGCACTTTACGCGCTCATAACGGCGGGATTATCGGCCCAGGAGCCGTGGATTTTATTGAAGGCTTCCGCGCAGATTATTTAATCACCAGTATAGGTGCCATTGAACATGACGGCACCCTACTGGAATTTGATGTAAATGAAGCGTTAGTCGCGAGAACGATGATTAAACATGCGCGGAATACATTGTTAGTGGCCGATCATACGAAGTTTGCCGCGTCTGCTGCCGTTTCAATTGGCAATGCACGGAATGTCAGGGCTTTTTTTACTGATGCCCCGCCTCCCAATTCTTTCTGCCAGTTGTTAAGTGAAGAGAATGTTGAACTGGTGGTTGCCGAGCAAGAAGTATCCTGAAATTGAAATTTCGGAAAATCCGCTGGGAATTTCAGCGGATTTTGTTTTCCATAAGCAAAAAAAACCTGCCAGCGATGGCAGGTTTTTTATAACTAAAAAACGAAATTAATCGTCTTTCGGTGCGCGGTTGGCGCGACGACGATCGTTTTCCGTCAGGTGACGTTTACGAATACGGATAGAGGTCGGAGTCACTTCTACCAGTTCGTCATCATCGATGAACTCCAGAGCTTGTTCCAGAGTCATGCGGATAGGCGGAACCAGAACAACGGCTTCGTCAGTACCGGAAGCACGCATGTTGGTCAGTTTCTTACCGGTCAGGCAGTTTACAGTCAGGTCGTTAGAGCGGCTATGAATACCGATAATCTGACCTTCGTAAACTTCTGCACCGTGACCGAGGAACAGCTTACCGCGATCCTGCAGACCGAACAGCGCGAACGCGACCGCTTTACCCTGACCGTTAGAGATCAGTACACCGTTCTGACGCTGACCCACTTCGCCCGGACGTACGTCGTCGTAGTGGCTGAAGGTGGAGTACAGCAGACCAGTACCGGAAGTCATGGTCATGAACTCAGAACGGAAGCCAATCAGACCACGGCTTGGGATCACGTAGTCGAGACGTACGCGGCCTTTACCGTCTGGATTCATGTTTTTCAGGTCGCCTTTACGTTCGCCCAGCGCCTGCATTACAGAACCCTGATGCTGTTCTTCAACGTCCAGAGTCACGTTTTCATACGGCTCTTGTTTACGACCGTCGATTTCACGGAAGATAACTTTCGGACGGGATACCGCCAGTTCGAAACCTTCACGACGCATGTTTTCGATCAGAACAGACAGGTGCAGTTCGCCACGACCAGAAACGCGGAACGCATCGGCGTCTTCGGTTTCTTCTACGCGCAGCGCAACGTTGTGTACCAGTTCTTTGTTCAGACGATCCAGGATCTGACGAGACGTTACGAACTTACCTTCTTTACCGCAGAACGGCGAGGTGTTAACGCAGAAGAACATAGAAACGGTCGGCTCATCAACGGAGAGTGCCGGCAGCGCTTCAACGTTTTGCGTGTCGCAAACGGTGTCAGAAATGTTCAGTTCGCCAAGGCCCGTGATCGCAACGATATCGCCAGCTTCCGCCAGATCGGTTTCGATACGTTCCAGACCGAGGTGGCCCAGCACTTTACCGACTTTCGCGTTGCGGGTTTTGCCTTCGCTATCGATGATAGTGACCTGCTGGTTCGGCTTCACTTTACCGCGCTTGATGCGGCCAATGCCGATAACGCCAACATAGCTGTTGTAATCGAGCTGAGAAATCTGCATCTGGAACGGACCGTCAAGGTCAACGTCCGGCGCAGGAACGTGGTCAACAATCGCCTGGTACAGCGGGGTCATGTCTTCCGCCATATCTTCGTGGTCCAGACCCGCGATACCGTTCAGCGCAGAAGCGTAAACGATCGGGAAGTCCAGCTGCTCGTCGGTCGCGTCGAGGTTAACGAACAGATCGAATACCTGATCCACAACCCAATCAGGACGCGCGCCAGGGCGGTCAACTTTGTTGATAACAACAATCGGCTTCAGGCCGTAAGCAAACGCTTTTTTGGTTACGAAGCGCGTTTGCGGCATCGGGCCGTCAAATGCGTCAACCACCAGCAGCACTGAGTCTACCATGGACATTACACGTTCAACTTCACCACCGAAGTCGGCGTGCCCCGGGGTATCAACGATGTTGATACGGTAATCATTCCATTTGATAGCGGTGTTTTTCGCGAGGATGGTAATCCCACGCTCTTTCTCCAAATCGTTGGAGTCCATCACGCGCTCTTGGGTTTCGGCACGAGAGTCGAACGTACCGGATTGTTGGAGCAGCTTGTCTACCAGGGTGGTTTTACCATGGTCTACGTGCGCGATGATGGCGATATTACGCAATTTTTCGATCACAACTTTGCCTCAGGCATTAGAAATAGCGCGTTATTGTACACGGATTAATCGCACTACAAAACAGGATCACAAACATCCTCCGCAAACAAGTATTGCAGAGTCCCTTTGTGATCGCTTTCACGGAGCATAAAAAGGGTTATCCAAAGGTCATTGCACCAACATGGTGCTTAATGTTTCCATTGAAGCACTATATTGGTGCAACATTCACATCATGGTGCAGCCCTTTTGCACGATGTTAAGCATGATAACGCCTTTTAGGGGCAATTTAAAAGTTGGCACAGATTTCGCTTTATCTTTTTTACGGCGACACGGCCAAAATAATTGCAGATTTCGTTACCACGACGACCATGACCAATCCAGGAGAGTTAAAGTATGTCCGCTGAACACGTACTGACGATGCTGAACGAGCACGAAGTGAAGTTTGTTGATTTGCGCTTCACCGATACCAAAGGTAAAGAACAGCACGTCACTATCCCTGCTCATCAGGTGAATGCTGAATTCTTCGAAGAAGGCAAAATGTTTGACGGCTCCTCGATTGGCGGCTGGAAAGGCATTAACGAATCCGACATGGTGCTGATGCCAGACGCATCCACCGCAGTGATTGACCCATTCTTCGCCGACTCTACCCTGATTATCCGTTGCGACATCCTTGAACCTGGCACCCTGCAAGGCTATGACCGTGACCCACGCTCCATTGCGAAGCGCGCTGAAGATTACCTGCGTTCTACTGGCATTGCCGACACCGTACTGTTCGGGCCAGAACCTGAATTCTTCCTGTTCGATGACATCCGTTTCGGATCATCTATCTCCGGTTCCCACGTTGCTATCGATGATATCGAAGGTGCATGGAACTCCTCCACCCAATACGAAGGTGGTAACAAAGGTCACCGTCCGGCAGTGAAAGGCGGTTACTTCCCGGTTCCGCCGGTAGACTCTGCTCAGGACATTCGTTCTGAAATGTGTCTGGTGATGGAACAGATGGGTCTGGTGGTTGAAGCCCATCACCACGAAGTAGCGACTGCTGGTCAGAACGAAGTGGCTACCCGCTTCAATACCATGACCAAAAAAGCTGACGAGATTCAGATCTACAAATATGTTGTGCACAACGTAGCGCACCGCTTCGGTAAAACTGCGACCTTTATGCCAAAACCGATGTTCGGTGATAACGGCTCCGGTATGCACTGCCACATGTCGCTGTCTAAAAACGGCGTCAACCTGTTCGCAGGCGACAAATACGCAGGTCTGTCTGAGCAGGCGCTGTACTATATTGGCGGCGTAATCAAACACGCGAAAGCGATTAATGCCCTGGCAAACCCGACCACCAACTCTTACAAGCGTCTGGTCCCGGGCTACGAAGCACCGGTAATGCTGGCTTACTCTGCGCGTAACCGTTCTGCGTCTATCCGTATTCCGGTGGTTTCTTCTCCGAAAGCACGTCGTATCGAAGTACGTTTCCCGGACCCGGCGGCTAACCCGTACCTGTGTTTTGCTGCCCTGCTGATGGCCGGTCTTGACGGTATCAAGAACAAGATCCATCCGGGCGAAGCCATGGACAAAAACCTGTATGACCTGCCGCCGGAAGAAGCGAAAGAGATCCCACAGGTTGCTGGTTCTCTGGAAGAAGCACTGAACGAACTGGATCTGGACCGCGAGTTCCTGAAAGCCGGTGGCGTGTTCACTGATGAAGCGATCGATGCGTACATCGCTCTGCGTCGCGAAGAAGATGACCGTGTGCGTATGACTCCGCATCCGGTAGAGTTTGAGCTGTACTACAGCGTCTAATAGTTGAAGTTGTACTACCCGGCGCAACAACGCTGGGATTTAGTTGCCGTGGAAACTTTCAGCCCATCTCTGCATGGGCTTTTTTCTCCGTCAATTCTCTGATGCTTCGCGCTTTTTATCCGTAAAAAGCTATAATGCACTAAAATGGTGCAACCTGTTCAGGAGACTGCTTTATGGCAACAGGCACGCAGCCCGATGCTGGGCAGATCCTCAACTCGCTGATTAACAGTATTTTGTTAATTGATGACAATCTGGCGATCCATTACGCCAACCCCGCCGCGCAACAACTGCTCGCCCAAAGCTCCCGCAAATTGTTTGGTACGCCGTTACCGGAACTGTTGAGCTACTTCTCATTAAATATCGAGCTGATGCAAGAAAGTCTGGAGGCGGGGCAAGGCTTTACCGATAACGAAGTGACGCTGGTCATCGACGGGCGCTCGCATATCCTTTCTGTGACGGCTCAGCGTATGCCGGACGGCATGATCCTGCTGGAGATGGCACCGATGGATAACCAGCGCCGCTTAAGTCAGGAACAGCTACAGCACGCCCAGCAGGTTGCTGCCCGTGATTTAGTGCGCGGCCTGGCACATGAGATTAAAAATCCGCTTGGCGGTTTACGTGGCGCGGCGCAGCTGCTCAGCAAAGCATTACCTGACCCGTCACTACTCGAATATACCAAAGTGATTATCGAACAGGCGGACCGGCTGCGAAATCTGGTCGACCGTCTGTTGGGGCCGCAGCTGCCCGGTACGCGTATTACCGAAAGTATTCACAAAGTGGCTGAACGCGTGGTGACGCTGGTGTCGATGGAACTGCCGAGCAACGTGCGGTTGATTCGGGATTACGACCCCAGCCTGCCGGAACTGGCGCACGACCCGGATCAAATTGAACAGGTCTTGCTGAATATTGTGCGCAATGCGCTACAGGCGCTGGGGCCGGAGGGTGGTGAAATCATTCTGCGTACCCGCACCGCGTTTCAACTGACCTTACACGGCGAGCGTTATCGGCTGGCGGCGCGAATTGATGTGGAAGATAACGGGCCAGGTATTCCGCCTCATTTGCAGGATACGCTGTTTTACCCGATGGTCAGCGGCCGCGAAGGTGGCACCGGGCTTGGCTTATCCATCGCCCGTAATTTGATTGATCAGCATTCAGGCAAAATTGAATTTACCAGTTGGCCAGGTCATACCGAGTTCTCGGTTTACCTGCCTATCAGGAAATAAAGGTGACGTTTATGCAACGAGGGATAGTCTGGGTAGTCGATGACGATAGTTCCATCCGTTGGGTGCTTGAACGTGCGCTCGCTGGAGCGGGTTTAACCTGTACGACATTTGAGAACGGCGCGGAAGTACTGGAGGCGCTGGCGAGCAAAACGCCGGATGTGCTGCTTTCAGATATCCGTATGCCGGGAATGGACGGGCTGGCGCTGCTCAAGCAGATTAAACAGCGCCATCCGATGCTTCCGGTCATCATTATGACCGCACATTCCGATCTGGATGCTGCCGTCAGCGCCTATCAACAAGGGGCGTTTGATTATCTGCCCAAACCGTTTGATATCGACGAAGCCGTGGCGCTGGTTGAGCGCGCCATCAGCCATTATCAGGAACAGCAGCAGCCGCGTAATGTTCAGCTTAACGGCCCAACGACCGATATCATCGGCGAAGCGCCAGCCATGCAGGACGTGTTCCGTATTATCGGTCGGCTTTCGCGTTCTTCTATTAGCGTGCTGATTAACGGCGAATCCGGCACCGGTAAAGAACTGGTCGCTCATGCCCTGCATCGCCACAGTCCGCGAGCCAAAGCGCCATTTATCGCGCTGAATATGGCGGCTATTCCGAAGGATTTGATCGAATCAGAACTGTTTGGTCACGAGAAAGGCGCGTTTACCGGCGCGAATACCATTCGTCAGGGGCGTTTTGAACAGGCCGATGGTGGCACATTATTCCTCGATGAAATTGGCGATATGCCGCTGGATGTGCAGACCCGTTTGCTGCGCGTGCTGGCAGACGGTCAGTTTTATCGCGTTGGCGGCTATGCGCCGGTGAAAGTGGATGTGCGGATTATCGCTGCCACTCACCAGAATCTTGAACAGCGGGTGCAGGAAGGTAAGTTCCGTGAGGATCTGTTCCACCGCCTGAACGTTATCCGCGTTCATTTGCCGCCACTGCGTGAGCGTCGGGAAGATATTCCCCGTCTGGCACGCCATTTTTTACAGGTTGCCGCGCGAGAGCTGGGCGTAGAAGCGAAGTTGCTGCATCCGGAAACCGAAGCCGCGCTGACGCGTCTGGCATGGCCAGGCAACGTGCGCCAGCTGGAAAACACCTGCCGCTGGCTAACGGTAATGGCTGCCGGACAGGAAGTGTTGATTCAGGATTTGCCTGGCGAACTGTTTGAATCAACGGTTGCGGAGAGTACTTCGCAAATGCAACCGGACAGTTGGGCGACGCTGTTAGCGCAGTGGGCAGACAGGGCGCTGCGTTCCGGTCATCAAAACCTGCTTTCCGAAGCGCAGCCTGAGCTGGAGCGGACGTTACTGACGACCGCGTTGCGACATACGCAGGGGCATAAACAGGAAGCGGCGCGGCTACTCGGCTGGGGCCGCAACACCCTGACGCGTAAGTTAAAAGAGCTAGGGATGGAGTGATTCACGGCTTGTGAGTAAAGATTGATTATTGAGCGCAAATTGCTGGTATTTTGCGCTTTACTGTTCCGATAAGTTCAGTATGATCTTGCCCGGAAAACGGGGAGAGTCATTATGCTGGAATCAATAATTAATCTGGTATCGAGTGGCGCAGTTGACAGCCACACACCACAAACTGCCGTTGCTGCCGTGCTGTGTGCCGCGATGATTGGGCTGTTTAGCTGAAGCTCGTTGTTTATGCCGGATGCGGAGAAAGTCGTAGGCCTGATAAGACGCGACCAGCGTCGCATCAGGCATCATGCTCAGATGCCAGATGCGGCGTAAACGCCTTATCTGGCCTACAAAAGCAATAATTTCTACAGGTTTTGTTGCCCAGCGCATCAGGCAATCTTGTTCTCAGCACATTGATGGCGCTTTCGTTTTCTACTTTGTAAACGAAGCGCCATTCACTATTTAAATCACCCGTGAGAACTGCTGCATCCGCGCTTTCTGGCGCAGATAGGTATCAAAGCACATGCAAATGTTGCGGATCAGCAAGCGACCTTTCGCCGTCACCTGAATCCCCTTCTCATCCACATCCACCAGCCCATCTTTTGCTAACGGGGCGAGCAGCTTGAGATCTTCCGCAAAGTAATCAGCGAAGTGCAAATCCCACTGTTGCTCAATGGGAGCGTAATCCAGACGGAAGTTGCAGATGAGCGACTTAATCACATCGCGGCGAATACAGTCATCACGCGTTAGCGCAATACCACGCCACAGCGCGTTGCCTTGTTCATCCACTTGCTGATAGTAGTGCTTCAACTCTTTCTGGTTCTGCGCGTAGCAGTCGCCAATCATACTGATGGCGGAAACGCCCATCCCCAGCAGATCGGTATCGCCCTGAGTGGTGTAGCCCTGGAAGTTACGATGCAGCACGCCTTCACGCTGGGCCACCGCCAGCTCGTCATCCGGGCGGGCAAAGTGATCCATCCCGATAAACTGATAGCCCGATTGCGTCAGGAAGGCAATGGTTTCCTGCAGGATATCGAGTTTTTGCTGCGGACTCGGCAGGTCAGCATCTTTGATTTTGCGCTGAGCAGCAAAAATGGTCGGCAAATGCGCGTAGTTAAAGACGCTCAGACGATCGGGGTTCAGCTCCGCCACACGTTTCAGGGTAAAGGCAAAACTTTCCGGCGTCTGTTTCGGCAGACCGTAAATCAGGTCGATGTTGGTGGAGGTAAAGCCAATCTCACGCGCATGGTTAAGCAGTGCAAAGATGAACTCTTCATCCTGCTCGCGGTTAACCAGACGTTGCACTTCTTTGTTGAAGTCCTGCACGCCCATGCTCAGGCGATTAAAGCCCTCGGCGCGTAAATGATCGAGTACATCCAGTTCGATTTCGCGCGGATCGACTTCGATCGAAATCTCCGCATCGGCATTGAACTGGAAGTTTTCGCGCAGCAGCTTCATCAGACGGCTGATTTGCGCTTTGTTCAGATACGTCGGCGTACCACCGCCCCAGTGCAGCTGGCTCACCTTGCGCCCGGCAAAAAGCGGTGCACGATGGACGATTTCTTGCTCCAGCGCGTCCAGATACTGATCGGCCTTGTGCTGCTGGCGAGTAACTATCTTATTGCAACCGCAGAAGTAACAAAGCTTATGGCAGAACGGAATATGTACGTAGAGAGATAATGGACGCTCAGGATAGCGCGCCACGGCTTGTAAAAACGCCTGTTCGCCGAAGTCTTCTGAAAACTCCAGCGCGGTCGGGTACGAGGTGTATCGTGGCCCGGAATAGTTATATTTCTGGATCAGGGCCAGATCCCAGTCGATTTGCTGTACAGACATGCTCACTCCTTCCGATGGCGTCTCTGGCGGCTACGGCGTACCGGCGGATGCCCGTTTCGGGTCATCAGCCGGTTGCGCAGCCACTTTTGTCGCCGCGACAACCGCTGTAGTTTAACGAATAACCACACCAGATAACATATAACCGGAAGGGTTATCAGCAGAACGGGAAGGCCCACGGCGGCAATCCGTTAGTTGCCCCGCAGCAGACGCATCATGTCTTCTTGCTTCTCGTCTTCTTCCTCTTCTTCGTCATCGTCATAAGAGAGGCCGAGTTTCTGCATCAACTCATCAATACGATCCAGTTTAGCATCCACCCAGGATTGCTCTTCGGCGCTCAGGGTTTCGCCTGCTTCCAGACGTTCCAGCAGCGCATCCAGACGCTCATCCGTTTCCAGTAATTCCAACTCCGCCTGCGGTGAAAGCATAGGTTTCTCACTCTTCGGTTTGTGCTGTTTGGTGACTTTTTCAGTCACGCCCAATGGAATAGGGGTTTTACTGCCAATACGTGGATCTTTTGGTGCGTTCTGGCCTTTGCTGCCTGACGAGGTGTTACCGCCCGCTGCGCGGCTGCCCGGCGCATGACCACGACGTTTTTTCTGACGCTTACGGTCACGAGCTTCCTGATCCAGCTCCTCGCGTGTTTTTCGACGCGCTTTTGCATGACCTTTGCTGCGTGAGTTTGAAGATGATGGTTTCATAATGGTTCGTCTTTTAGCCGTTTTATTCAGTATAGATTTGCGGCGGAATCTAACAGAAAGCAAGCAAAGAAAAAAGGCGACAGATTACTCTGTCGCCTTTTTTCCTGACTCATAACCCTTAACGGGTCTTACAATCCTTGCAGGCCGCCAACACACCCTGTTTTTCCATTAGCCGGAACAATCCGTGTTGATTCCATTTCCGTTTAATTACGTCTCCGGACGTTTGTCTTCCTGACAATCCTCTGTCTTCGCCTCCTGGCGCTCCTGACCCTCATCCTGAGTCATTGTTCCTGTTAGCGTCCTCGCTCTATGGGTGCTACTTTACGCCTTTGCTTTAAACAAACAATCAACCGCCATCAGTATTTGCACATTTTCAGAGTTTTATATAAAAGCAATTAACTGATTTATATAGCTTATTTGACATGCATCGCAGAATTTTCTCTGCTATTTCGCATAAAGACTATCGGCAATGTCTCACAAAGCGTATGGCTTTTACTTACAACGCTCACGCCGAAAAATCCGCCTTTTATTATGGTTCAGGTATAATCGCCGCAAAGCTTTGACTGACGGAGACGACCGCTTTGACTAATTTGAATTATCAACAGACGCATTTTGTGATGAGTGCGCCTGATATTCGCCACCTACCTTCCGATACCGGAATTGAAGTGGCTTTTGCAGGCCGTTCCAACGCAGGTAAATCCAGCGCGCTGAACACGCTGACTAACCAGAAAAGCCTGGCGCGGACCTCAAAAACCCCAGGGCGCACCCAGCTTATCAACCTGTTTGAAGTGGCTGACGGCAAGCGTCTGGTTGACTTGCCTGGGTACGGTTATGCGGAAGTCCCGGAAGAGATGAAGCGCAAATGGCAGCGCGCGCTCGGCGAGTACCTCGAAAAACGTCAGAGCCTGCAAGGTCTGGTGGTGCTAATGGATATTCGCCATCCGCTGAAAGATTTGGATCAGCAGATGATTGAGTGGGCGGTAGACAGCAATATCGCCGTGCTGGTGCTGCTGACCAAAGCGGACAAACTGGCAAGCGGCGCACGTAAAGCGCAATTGAATATGGTGCGTGAAGCGGTGCTGGCGTTTAACGGTGATGTGCAGGTTGAAACCTTCTCTTCACTGAAGAAACAAGGCGTGGACAAGCTGCGGCAGAAACTGGATACCTGGTTTAGCGAGATGCAGCCTGTAGAAGAAACGCAGGACGGCGAATAATTTTCTTGCCTTAATGCTTGTGCCGGATGTGGCGTATCCGGCCAGTAAATTCAATAGATTACACTTCTACCGTTGGCCTGATAAACATGGCGCATCAGGCATTACGGATCTTTTCTTTCGCCCAATAAAAAACGCCCCAGTCATTACTGACTGGGGCGGCTAAAATATTCAGCCAAATCCGATTACGTGAAGTAAAAGGTCTGAAAGATAGAACATCTTACCTCTGTACCCTACGCGACTAACTTTACTCTTTTTTGTTCAGTTCAGAAAGCATTTTTTGTAATTTTTTTTCAGTTGTTGCATAGGAATTTCTAATAGCCATCACAAAACGTGACAGCTTATGTTGCTTACTTACGAAAAAAGGGCATGTTCAGGCGAATCTTAGTGCGCCTGATCCCAGTTTTCGCCACTCCCCACTTCCACCAGCAACGGCACATCCAGACGGGTACAGTTTTCCATCAGTTGATGAATCTGCTTCGCGACGGCATCGACATCATCTTTATGAACTTCAAATACCAGTTCATCGTGTACCTGCATGATCATACGTACACGCGGTTGCTCAGCCTGTAGCCACGCATCAACGGCAATCATCGCCCGTTTGATAATGTCGGCGGCGGTTCCCTGCATTGGCGCGTTAATGGCTGCACGTTCAGCCGCTGCACGACGAGCACCATTGCTGGATTTGATATCCGGCAGATACAGACGGCGTCCGTCCAGCGTTTCAACGTAGCCCTGCTCTTTCGCCTGAGCACGGGTGCGTTCCATATACTCCAGCACGCCAGGGTAGCGTTCGAAGTAAAGGTCCATGTACTTCTGCGCTTCTTTACGTGGAATGTTCAATTGCCGCGCCAGGCCGAAAGCACTCATGCCATAAATCAGACCAAAGTTGATCGCTTTCGCGCTACGGCGTTGCTCGCTGGTTACGGTTTCCAGTGGCAAACCAAACACTTCTGCCGCCGTAGCCCGGTGGATATCTTTTCCTTCCGCGAATGCGGTCAGCAAGCCTTTGTCACGCGAGAGATGCGCCATAATGCGCAGTTCAATCTGCGAGTAGTCCGCCGAGACAATCACATAATCCTCTGGCGCAATAAACGCCTGGCGGATACGACGACCTTCTTCATTACGCACCGGAATGTTTTGCAGGTTAGGATCGGTTGACGATAAACGTCCCGTTGCGGTTACTGCCTGGTGATAAGAGGTATGTACACGCCCGGTTTTCGGGTTGATCATCAGCGGCAGCTTGTCGGTGTAGGTCGATTTCAGCTTCGCCAGACCACGATACTCCAGAATCACTTTTGGCAACGGATAGTCCAGCGCCAGTTCTTCCAGTACCTCTTCCGACGTTGACGGCGCGCCACCCGGCGTTTTCTTCAGCGGTTTAATGCCCTGTTTTTCAAACAGAATGGTTTGTAACTGCTTGGTGGAAGAAAGGTTAAATTCTTCACCTGCAATTTCATGCGCTTTCTTTTCCAGCTCAGCCAGACGCAAGGTGAGCTCTTCAGAGTGATTGTGCAGTACTTTCGGATCGATCTTCACACCGTTACGTTCAATGCGTGAAAGCACCGGCACCAGCGGCATTTCGATATTCTCGAAGACGTTCAACGGCCCTTTGTGTTTTTGCAGATCCGGCCACATTTTCAGATGCAACTGCAAGGTGACATCTGCATCTTCGGCGGCGTAACGTCCGGCTTCTTCGAGGGCAATCTGGTTAAAGGTCAGTTGATTTTTGCCTTTACCCGCAATCTCTTCAAAAGTGATGGTTTTGTGCTTCAACCAACGTTCCGCGAGGCTGTCCATATCGTGACGCCCGGCAACGCTATTGAGAATGTAGGACTCCAGCATGGTATCAAACGCAATCCCACGTAGTTCAATGCCGTAGTTCGCCAGAATACCGCGATCGTATTTCAGGTTTTGCCCGACCTTCAGCGCCTTTTCATCTTCCAGCAGCGGTTTTAGCAACTCGAGTGCACGCTCGCGAGAGATTTGATCGGGCGCATCAAGATAATCATGAGCAACCGGAATATATGCCGCTACGCCTGGCTCGATAGCAAAAGAAAGCCCGACCAGGTTAGCAGAGATGTTATCAAGGCTGTCGGTTTCGGTATCAAATGCAAATACCGGCGCTTTTTCCAGCTTCGCAATCCACTCTTTCAGTGTTTCTTCATCAAGGATGGTGACGTAGTTGTCATAAGAAATCACCGTTGCCGTCACTTCTGGCGCTTCGTCTGCAACACTGGTTTCCTGCGGCTTGGCTGCGGGTTTCGCCCCTTTGGCCTGTAGCCATTTGCCCGCTTCGACATCAGCAGTCCAGCGTTTGAACTCATACTTTTTGAACAGCCCTAACAACTCTTCCGCCGCCGGTGGCTGCACTTCCAGTTGTTCACAGGTCAGCTCCAGTTCAACGTCGGTTTTAATCGTCGCCAGCTGGTATGAGAGATAAGCAACTTCTTTGTTTTGCTCGAGCTTCGCTGCCATTGTTTTCGCGCCACGGAAGCTCAACCCAGCAATTTTGTCTGGCTCGGCATACAGCGTATCCAGTCCGCCAAGACCTTGCAGCAATGCCTGCGCGGTTTTTTCACCGACGCCCGGTACGCCAGGAATGTTATCAGAGGAGTCACCCATCAGCGCCAGGAAATCGATGATCAGTTCTGGCGGCACGCCGTACTTATTCACCACCTCTTCCGGTCCGAGGATGGTATTCGTCATGGTATTGATAAGCGTAATATTTGGCGTCACCAGCTGCGCCATATCTTTATCGCCAGTGCTGATCAGCACCGGACGCCCGGCTTTTTCGGCTTCGCGCGCCAGAGTACCGATAACGTCGTCCGCTTCTACGCCAGAAACCGCCAGCAGCGGCAGTCCCATCGCTTTAACCATCGCGTGCAGAGGTTCGATTTGTGCTCGCAGATCGTCCGGCATTGGCGGGCGATGTGATTTGTAATGTTCAAACAGTTCATCACGAAAGGTTTTTCCCTTGGCGTCAAAGACCACCGCTGCATGCGTCGGTTTATATTGCATGATCAGACTGCGCAGCATGTTGAGGACACCATACATCGCACCAGTCGGCTCGCCTGCACTGTTAGTCAGCGGGGGAAACGCGTGATATGCGCGATAAAGATAAGATGAACCATCTACAAGGATAAGTGGATTTTGGGGGATCTGAACCATAATGTCCGTGCCTGTTTATCAGATTATGGGTAAAGGATGCCACAGACAGGATGAAAACATGAGTTTTTCACCGCTTTTCGTGAAAATCTTTTGTAGATCTTCTGGATCGCTCGCAAATCGTCATGTGGATAACTTTGTGCATAAATTATTTACATCACTTTTAATTTATTATCATGCTTTTTACAGCATGATGTTTATCTTTGTTTTTCATGCAGTTAAAAATAAAGCCATCCCTAATAATTGAGATAATGGGATTTTTTCTAATGTGGATAGATATGAATTATTTTTCTCCTTAAGGATCATCCGTTATTTGGGTCGTTTTCTGCTAAAATCTGCGCCTTGCGCTTCTTTAGCGCACTGTCTATGGCTAACCTTTTGAATAAATTCATTATGACGAGAATACTCGCTGCGATAACCCTTTTGCTGAGTATCGTATTGACCATTTTGGTCACTATTTTTTGTTCCGTCCCGATCATCATTGCCGGGATTGTAAAACTATTGCTACCTGTGCCAGTCATTTGGCGAAAGGTTTCGCGTTTTTGTGATTTTATGATGTATTGCTGGTGTGAAGGTCTGGCGGTATTACTGCATCTGAACCCACACCTGCAATGGGAAGTTCACGGGCTGGAAGGGTTAAGTAAGAAGAACTGGTATCTGCTTATTTGTAACCACCGTAGT
The DNA here is from genome assembly GCF_046487365.1 of Escherichia sp. WS1451. Classification (NCBI taxonomy): domain Bacteria; kingdom Pseudomonadati; phylum Pseudomonadota; class Gammaproteobacteria; order Enterobacterales; family Enterobacteriaceae; genus Escherichia; species Escherichia sp. WS1451. The sequence continues at coordinate 5,551 of NZ_JBJQJP010000035.1, read as the reverse complement.
TGGGCAGATATTGTCGTACTGTGCGTGCTGTTTCGTAAGCACATTCCGATGAATAAATATTTCCTCAAGCAACAGCTGGCCTGGGTGCCATTTCTTGGCCTGGCGTGCTGGGCGCTGGATATGCCGTTTATGAAGCGTTATTCCCGCGCTTATTTATTACGTCATCCGGAGCGACGTGGTAAAGATGTTGAAACCACTCGGCGTTCTTGTGAAAAGTTTCGCCTGCATCCCACCACCATTGTCAATTTCGTTGAAGGCTCCCGTTTCACGCAAGAAAAACATCAGCAAACCCACTCCACTTTTCAAAACTTGTTGCCACCAAAGGCGGCAGGCATTGCGATGGCGCTAAATGTACTGGGTAAACAATTCGATAAACTGCTTAATGTTACGCTGTGTTATCCGGACAATAACCGTCAGCCGTTCTTCGATATGTTAAGCGGTAAACTGACGCGAATTGTCGTACATGTGGATTTACAGCCTATTGCCGATGAGTTACATGGCGACTACATCAATGACAAAAGCTTTAAGCGCCATTTTCAGCAATGGCTGAACTCATTGTGGCAGGAAAAAGACCGGCTTCTGACATCGTTGATGTCATCACAGCGGCAGGAAAAGTAAGTTTTACTCGCCTCTGAATGAGCAGAGGCGAGTGAGTATTTTAATGAACAAAACGTCCGGCACGAGACATAAATTCTTCTTCGCTCATCTCCTGTCCGTTAAAAACAACTTTACCCGGTGTATAACGCAGCTGCAGCGAGGCGGTATTGTTGTCAATCGTGATTAACTGAAACATCTGACCTAAGGTCATCATCCCGCTGATTTGTTTATCAGCCTGCTTTTGCGCTTTTTCAGCATCCATCCCTTCAGATAAATTAAGCTGTTTTGCGGTTTCTGTGACGACATTAAGCGGTAACTTCACATCAAAATTGAGCGATTTAATATCTTTGTTTGTGGATGATGAAGATTTGGCTGGGTCGGCAATACTGATATCCAGATTGGCATTTAGTTCGCCGAGTGCGTTCTTCCATCTTACCGGTTGTTTAATGGTCGGCTCACTTTTTTGTAATAACGGTAAATACTCTTTGAACAATGCAGCATTCACTTCTTGCAGAGCAACTTCATCGTTTGCTAACTCAGGGTGTGCAGCAAGGTGCTTCTGCATCGCAATGTTATACTGGATGATAAATTGGCGCACCGCTGACGGATCAATAGATTCAGCAATCAATGACCACTCACCACTACCGAGTTGCTGATTCCCTTTTATTAACTTATCAAGTTCGTAGGTCAGATTGACATTGATATAATCTTTGTCTTTAACGCGATCCAGCCTGGTTTTTGCAACGAAAGCATCGATTTGGGCAACGACTTCCCCCTGGTTGATAATATTAACCTGATTAAATTTCGACTCGCTTTCACCAACCGGAAATTTCTTTTCTTCTAATCGTGTCAGAGAATCAAAGGTAAAACTTTTCGCCGTTACTTTGTTCATTGGTGAAAATTGCAGAACAATATCTTCGACTTTGCCTTCACTATCCAGGTTAGACAATGAACTACCATCACCATTAAAAGTAAACTGGCCCTCACCAAAAGAAAACTTTCCATATTTTGCAGGGGCAACATCTAATGTCGTGGAGAATGAGCCACCAAACGCGAATCGCAATGTCGCTTCCACGGGCGATTTATTTTTTGCGGCGATAAATAGCGGTTGTGTCAGTTCATTATTCACTAAGTTCACTTTTGCCGCTGCCAGTGCGGGGATGACATTACCACGCATTAACATTGTGATGGGCAACGGACCGTGCTCAACATCCACATCAAATGCAACTTTCTGGCCTGGCTTGATATTGAGATCGGGTGCACCGTTATCAAATGTTATTTGCATTTGAAAATGAGAATTAAAAAAGCCTTTGTCAAAGTTTTTATAACTTAACGTCATATCGTAGGCATGTTCACCTTTCTTTTTAGCATCGTTAAAATCTTTAATAAACTTTTCGACACCAGGCTGAATTTGCGTACCTGTGTACCATGTGCCACCACCCCAGATTACGGCTAACGCAACAATAACACCTGTAGCTGACTTACGTATCATATAAATATTCCCTGATAAAACAGCAAAACTTTGAATATCCACTTATGCTGAAATAATGTCCAGCGGCAGGACGCATTATCAGAATGTATTTATATTTATTAAATAATAAAAAAAGCCCGTGAATATTCACGGACTTTATGTAATTTACATTGAATTATTTTTTCTCGGACAGATATTTCACTGTATCAGCATACTGCTGAACAAAAACATCCATATTGCTGGTATCCATACCCTGCGGATTCAGCTGATATTTACCGTTAACAAACATCGCCGGAACACCACGCAATTGCACGTCAGCTGCAGCTTTTTCCTGCTGAGCGACCAGGGATTTCACCACGAAGCTGTTCCACGCCGCGTCGTACTCTTCACCTTTAATACCTGCGTTGATAAATACATCGCGGATATCAGATGCTGAACGAATGGTCTGGGTTTTCTGTACGCCTTCAAACAGCGGAACAGTGACTTTGTCTTCCACGCCCAGTGCCATCGCCACTGCCCATGCCTGAGTCAGATCTTTGCCCAGGTCACCCCCCATGAAGTTGACGTGGTATTTAGTCATCTTCACGCCTTCCGGCAGTTTTTTCTTCACGTTATCAGAAATATGCAGAACTTCTTCAAACTGATAGCAGTGCGGGCAGAAGAAAGAGAAAAACTCCAGCACTTGCGGCGCGCCAGCTACCGGTTTTTCCAGGGTAGTGTACTGTTTACCATCTTCATACTGCGCCGCCGATGCGCTAAACGCTAAAACTAAACCAGCCAGCGCCAGCCAAATCTTTTTCATGATCTACTCTCTCCGATTAATACATAGGTGTTAATTGCAAAGGGGGTTCTTGTAGAACTTTTGCCTGTTCTATAAAAGTCGCCGTCTGTCGTAGCCAGTAATCTTCCCCGGTTAACCACGGGAAATTTTTCGGGAACGCGGGATCAGCCCAACGCCGCATTAGCCAGGCAAGATAATAAACCAAACGCATGGCGCGTAAAGGTTCAATCAGTCCGATTTCAGCGGTGTCGAACTCGCTAAATTCTTCATAAGCCTCAATAATAGTTTCCAGTTGCATCCGCTGCTCGGCTTTATCGCCATTGAGCAACATCCACAAATCCTGAATAGCCGGACCATTACGTGCATCATCCAGATCAACAAACATTGGACCATCGCGCCAGAGAATATTCCCAGCGTGGCAGTCTCCATGTAGCCGCAGAACGGTGAAATCTTCCCGCCAGTGTGCTGTAACGGCGGCGATCAGCTCATCTGTCGCTTTCAGAAATGCCGCTTTCAACCCGGAAGGTATCAGTGTAGCGTCCTCAAACAGCTTGCGAGGCTCAATGAGATATTCATTCAGACCGATGGTCGGGCGATGGATAAAAAGCTGTTTGCGCCCCGTCTGGTGCATACGCCCTAAATAACGCCCAACCGCTTCCATCTGATCGATATTATCAGCTTCGAACTGGCGACCACCGACGCTTGGAAAAACAGCGAAATAAAATCCCTGATGATTCAATAAAGTCTGACCGTTAAAGGCCACAGGTGCTGCGACCGGAACTTCATCATTTACCAACTGCAACGCAAATTGATGTTCTTCGAGGATTTGATCGGCTGTCCAACGTTCAGGACGATAAAATTTGACGACAAAACGTCGACGATCTTCGTCCTGAAATTGATAGACACGGTTTTCATAGCTGTTAAGCGGGGTAAGACCGGAATCCACCCGGATCCCTTGCTCAAACAGAGCATCCATGATGGTATCCGGGTGTAGTGTCTGGAAAGTAAAAGCGCTGTTGTTCATCCCATCATCCGGAAAACATTACGAATGATGAAGGATATCATTTCATGATGATTTTGGTGGCACCGCTTACAAGCTTTTACTCTTTAATTACGCCACGTGCGCGTAATAGCGCCGTTTTGAAATCTTCTTCATAATCTTTCTGCAAACCCGGGATCACCGCATCTTTCGCGGAATCACGCATTTTCAGGTGATAGATCAGAATGTCATCCGTCAAATCCGCCAGTTCGCCGTCAAAACCTGACTCTTTCGCCAGTTTCTGCAAAAATTGCAGCAGGTTAAGGTCTGGCTCTTTTTGCCAGGCTGGCTGGAGGAGTTCAATAACTTCATTCAGACGTTTACATTTCATAGTAATGCTCCTTACTCTTGAGACAGACACGTTAGCAGGGTCAATCCCACAATAAAAGAGGCGATATCGGTGAATCTGATGACGACGATAACAGGCGTTGTGCTGGCGGGCGGTAAAGCCAGACGAATGGGCGGCGTAGATAAAGGATTGCTTGAATTAAACGGCAAACCATTATGGCAACATGTCGCTGACGCGCTTATGACGCAGCTCTCTCACGTCGTGGTTAATGCTAATCGTCATCAGGAAATCTATCAGGCAAGCGGTCTGAAAGTGATTGAAGATTCACTGGCGGATTACCCTGGCCCTCTGGCAGGAATGCTTTCAGTAATGCAGCAGGAAGCGGGTGAGTGGTTTTTGTTTTGCCCGTGCGATACGCCTTACATTCCCCATGATTTAGCCTCCCGGCTTAATCATCAGCGCAAAGATGCGCCTGTCGTGTGGGTCCACGACGGTGAACGCGATCACCCGACTATTGCTCTGGTAAACCGCGCAATTGAGCCTTTATTACAAGAATATCTGCAAGCAGGAGAACGCCGGGTTATGGCATTTATGCGTCTGGCTGGAGGTCATGCGGTTGATTTCAGCGATCATAAAGATGCATTTGTAAACGTGAATACGCCAGAGGAGCTTGCCCGGTGGCAGGAAAAACGATGATACCGTTACTCGCCTTTGCCGCGTGGAGTGGCACCGGAAAAACTACGCTTTTGAAAAAACTGATCCCGGCATTATGCGCCAGAGGGATCCGTCCAGGGCTGATTAAGCATACGCACCATGATATGGATGTTGATAAGCCAGGCAAAGATAGCTATGAGCTGCGCAAGGCTGGCGCGGCACAAACCATCGTTGCCAGCCAGCAACGATGGGCCTTGATGACGGAAACACCAGACGAAGAAGAGCTGGATCTACATTTTCTCGCAAGTCGAATGGATACCTCAAAGCTGGATTTGATTCTGGTCGAAGGGTTTAAGCATGAAGAGATCGCAAAGATTGTGCTGTTTCGCGATGGAGCCGGACATCGACCGGAAGAATTAGTGATAGACAGGCATGTTATTGCTGTAGCCAGTGATGTGCCGCTTAATCTTGATGTCGCGTTACTGGATATTAATGATGTTGAGGGGCTGGCTGATTTTGTGGTGGAGTGGATGCAAAATCAGGACGGATAAGCAAGAGTAGGCTGGATCAGACGCGCCAGCGTCGCATCCGACCTTTTTCTGCACCAGCGCAAAAAGGCCATCCTGACGGATGGCCTTTCGCTTAATTTGATGCCTGGCAGTTCCCTACTCTCGCATGGGGAGACCCCACACTACCATCGGCGCTACGGCGTTTCACTTC